>CAYUAM010000092.1:0-7399 GCA_964442805.1 uncultured Anaerolineales bacterium
CAGCCCTATGACCTGGCCTTCAGGGCCTACCTGTCGCGCCGCCAGAAATACGTCTATCCCAGCCCCGCTGCCCAAGTCCAGGACTACCTCTCCCGGTTTAAGTTCGGCCATGGCCGTGGGAGAGCCACAGCCCAAAGCCATCTCCGTAACGCTAGAGGGCAGCCCGGACAACTCCTCCGGCGGATAAAGGGCTGCATCACTGCAAGCCTCCCCTGAGGCGCAACAATTAGAGGGAGGACAACAACCGGTCGCCTCCTCCCTAGCCTGGGCCGCTATCTCCCCGTAATGCCGCCGAACGGCCTCCTTGATCTCTTTCTCATCGTTCCTTTCCTTGCCCATCCACCTCCTCCTACTAGTAGCAATCGGACCCCTCGCTTCCTGAGGTCGCGAAGCATAGCCTCATCCAGTCAGGTAAGGACAGCCAAACCATGGGCAACCTTCCCAGTTGCAGGCCTAAGCGCCGGCCCTCTCGTGGCCTGGCACCCTCTTGGAGAAGGGCTTGGAGCCTGGCCATGTGGGCTAGCCTCTCCGCCTCCCTCATCTTCTCGTTGGTCATCCGTTCCCAAAAATATGGATGCATCTCAAAACTCCTTCCCATTGATTTTCTTAAATAATTACATACATCTATCGATTTTCCCAAAAGAAAAGGTCAAACTCATTGAGGTAACTCCCTACTGAATTTGGCCACCATCATGCCGCAGCACTCCTCCACGTTCTCCTGGACGATGGAATAGAAGACCTGTTTCCCTTCCCTGCGGCTCCTGACCAGCCCTACACTCTTCAGCAAGTTCAGGTGATGAGAGATGGTGGGCTGGCTGGTGTGAAAGGCCTCCACGATCTCCCCTACCGACATCTCCCTCTCCTGCAACATCTTCAATATGGCCTGTCTCGTCTCGTCGGAGAGGGCCTTGCAGAACTCCACACAACTTGTGTTAGCCATCTTGGTTCCTTACATAGATATATTTAAATTTATCTATATTATACACGCTTTCTTCCTTTTGTCAAGGCCTTGTACCCCTTCACTCCACGAAGAAGGGCTCTAATATCACCCGGTCGAGGGGAGGCTCCGATCCAGCCACCACCAGATTCCGAAACCCTCCGCCCTTTTCCTTCGTGTAGACCAGTACTTCCAGATGATAGAGCCCTTTCTTGCCAGGGAGAGGGAGTTCGTAGTAATCGCCCACCACCTCGCCTTCGCTCCAAAGGTGGGTGGGGTAAAGAGACAGGACAGGGTTGGCATTATCTACCTGACCGAGGAGCGACCCATTCTGATCCAAGAGCCGCAGCGATATGGAGTAATCCCCTTCCATGGTAGTTAAGGCGCGCCAATAGAGGAGAACCTGCAAGATGTCGCCCACCCCGAGGGGTTGAGATCTTTGTTTCTCCCAACCATCGATAAATAGATAACCTACCAATTCCATCTCCCCTTCAAAATCGGCCTTCAAAAAGGTGATATCGGAAGGTATCTCCAGGGAGGGGCTATCCTGTAGCCTCACTAAAGGGCCCACTGAAGTCAGGTTTCTCATCCCCACCAGGGGAGGGAAATGTCTCGTTATGTAAATAGGTCGCCCAGGAAGGCGAGTCAGCCATTCCTTCCAATCACCCAGCGGGTAATGAACTATTATGTCTGGCCTCTTTTTCTCCACCAATTGGTAATAGAGCAAAGGGGTAGCCTGTTCCCAATCGCTCAGGATCACCGCTCCAGGTTCGACCAAGGAGAGGCTACTTAGCGCGAACCGCTCGGCCTGCTCTCCCCGCAGCGCTTGGCGGTAGCCATCCAAGGGCGCCTGGCGGCTTTGACGGATAGTCGCATAACTGGCCTTCCCTTCCCACCACAGCAGAAGGACGGATGCGAAAAGGATGGTCATGACTCCGCAAAAGCGCCACAGACTGGCTCTAGGACGTTCCGCCACTTTAAGAAGACCATCCAAGGATAGCCCTATCCAGAGAGCGAAGACGAGATAGGAGGGCAGGAAATAATCCTCGATCCCTGGCCGCCCCTCTAGGTAGTAACTCATGGTGAAGCCCACCACGCTGAAAAACATTAGAGCCAGGAACAGGAAAGCCTTTAGATCTTTCCTGGCAAGGAGGAGAAAGCCTAAGAAACCAGGGAATACCAAGGGCCAGGTGAACTGGTCATGGAGATTCTCGACATAGGCCCACAAGCGGGGGAGTATATCCGTCCAGGCAAGGAGATGAAATCGGTCTGCCACTTTGGTTGAGCCCACCAGATCGATGAAGTCCGCGAGAGTTTTCACCGGTATGTTGGCGAAGAGAGGATCCATCCTGCCACGAATGGGGAGGTAGAGATATAGGAGCGAAGGCAAGACGATGAGCAACAGGCTAAGCATCACAGTTCTACGGTCACGTAGACCTTCGAGAAAGACGAATATGGCCAAGGCTGGGAGGGCCAAAAGGGCGGTGCGGTGATGGGTCAGGCTGAAGCCAAAGGCCAGGACCAGGCCGTACAGCCAACGTTGGGATTCGGCGAGGGCACTTCTCGTTTTGGCTCGCCAGACCAGGGCCAACCAGATCAACAGAGCGAAAAAGAAAGCGTTCATGGCTCGCACCCCGGCCATGGTGGCCCAAGACCAGAAGAGGCTAGAAAGCGCTAGGCTGGCAGCGCCCCCCAAGGCTGCCAAAGGGGAGGCTCCTAAGCGTTTGATGACCAGGTAGGTCAAGCACACCGCCAAGGCCGCGAAGAGAGCGGAGAAGAGGTTCATCCTATAGGCCACGCTGCCCACCGGCAGATAACCCCATAATTTCCCCAAGAGAATGTAGAGAGGATAGCCCGTGCGATGAGGGATGCCCAGGACGTAGGGGACGAACTGGAATTCGCCAGGGTCTCCTCCCTCCACCCCCAGTGAAAGGGTAAACACGTAAAGCATAAAGGAGCCAAGGCCTACCAGGGAGGCAACGAGGGAATCGCATTTCTCCAACCAATTACGGATCACGATACTAAATATTATCATGGGACGAATAGTAAGGGCAAAATTGGACAAAACCGCTTCCCGATGCTACGATACATAAGGAAAAGTCGTCGAGGTAGGAGATGCGAGCCCTGGATATCGTGGCCAAGAAACGGGACGGCCAGCCTCTCTCCGAAGAGGAGATAGCCTTCTTCGTCCGGGGTTTTACCGATGGGCTCATACCCGACTATCAAGCCGCCGCCTGGCTGATGGCCGTCTACCTGAGGGGGATGACCAAGGAGGAGACGATCCATCTCACCTCGGCCATGGCTTATTCCGGGGAGACCTTGGATCTGAGCAAGGTCGTCCCCATGGCCGTGGACAAACACAGCACCGGCGGTGTGGGCGACAAGACCACCCTGGTGGTGGCCCCCCTGGTGAGCGCCTGTGGGGTGCCGGTGGGGAAGATCTCCGGGCGAGGCCTAGGTTTCAGTGGAGGGACCATAGATAAACTGGAATCCTTCCCTAACTTCAAGGTGGAGATCCCCACCTCCCGCTTCCTGAGCAACCTGGCCCGATACGGGATAGTGGTGGCCGCGGCCACGGAGGGTTTCGTCCCCGCCGACGCCAAACTCTACAGCCTGCGGGATGTCACCGCCACCGTGGACTCCATCCCCTTGATCGCCTCCAGCGTCATGAGCAAGAAGATCGCCACCGGGGCCCAAGGGATCGTCCTGGATGTCAAGGTGGGAAAAGGGGCCTTCATGAAAGACGAAAAGGAGGCTTTACTCTTGGCTCGCACCATGATGGAGATCGGGGAAGGGCTGGGCCGGCGGGTCTCGGCGGTCATCGCCGACATGAACCAACCTCTGGGGCGAGCGGTGGGCAATGCCTTGGAGGTGGAGGAGGCCATCCTCACCCTCAGAGGGGAAGGGCCTCCCGATTTCACTGAACACTGCCTGGTCATCGCCACTCAGATGCTCCTCCTCACCGACCGCTACCGAGATGAAGGGAGGGCCCGGGGGGACCTCCTCGCTGCCCTCGGGTCGGGGGGAGGGTTGGAGAAACTGCGCGATCTGGTGGTGGCCCAGGATGGCGACCCCGCCCCCCTCGAGGACCCCCGCCTTCTCCCCCAAGCGCCCATAAGAGCCCCTCTGACCTCTCCCCGCTCCGGCTTCATCGCCTCCCTCGATGCCCAGAAGGTGGGAAGGGCGGCCATGCTCCTGGGAGCGGGACGGGCCGAGAAGGGGGAGCCCATCGACCACGCCGTGGGCATCGTCCTACACCATAAGGTCGGCGAGTGGGTGGAAGAAGGCCAGGAACTCCTGACCATCCACGCGCGAAGCGAAAAGGCAGCGGAAGAGGTCAAGGAAGGACTCTGGGAGGCTTACTCCTGGAGCGAGGGGCCGGTGGAACCCCCGCCCCTCATCCACCGCATCATCCCCTGGTCGGGCCGGAGATGAGCCACCATCGCTGGGCCTCCATCTTACCCTTGGCCATCCTGACTCTAGGTTGTCGTCAAGCCCTTCCTCCTCCCCCTTCTTTATTTCCCAAACTGGCCTGGACCTATGAGACGGGAGATTATATCCGCTCCACCCCGGCGGCCAGCGAAGGCCTGGTCTTCATTGCCTCCGACGACAATAGGCTCTATGCTCTCGAGGCCCAGAGCGGGGAGTTGGCGTGGAGTTTCGAGGCTCAGGACAACCTCTCCTCTCCCCTACTATCTCAAGGTTCAGTCTACGTGGGCTCTTGGGATGGCAACCTCTACGCCCTGGAGGCCCGAAACGGGGCCCTTCGCTGGCGATATCAGACCGAAGGGTGGATAACCTCCCCTCCGGCCGCCGGAGAAGCGGCGCTTTATCTGACCTCCACCGACGGCTATCTCTACGCCCTCGACCCTCAGAGCGGAGAGTCACTTTGGAAAAAAGGCCCCCTGGGTTCCCTTTCCTCATCCCCTATTTTGGGTGACGAGGCTCTTTTCATCGCTTCGGAGGAGGGCACCCTATACGCTCTGGATCCTCTCGACGGCTCCTTGCGCTGGCGCTTCCAGGCCGGAGGGCCGCTCTTCTCCTCCCCGGCCCTCTCCCAGGGCCTTCTCTACCTTGGCTCCGGCGATAGATACCTCTACGCCCTCAGGGCCCGGGATAGGAGACTCCTCTGGGCCCGGGAGACGGGGTTCGCCATAGAGTCATCGCCGGTGGTGGAAGGCGGCCTGGTCTATGTAGGCTCCGACGATGGCTGTCTCTACGCCTGGCATTTGAATGGCGAATTATCTTGGCGTTATTGCACCCCGGGCCTCATCCGCTCTTCCCCCGCCATCTACGATGGGACCGTCTTCTTCGGCTCCGACGACAACAAACTATACGCCCTCTCCGCCGCGGATGGCCGCCTTTTTTGGCGGTATCCCACCCGAGGCGATGTGGCCTCCCCCATCATCGTGGAGGGGATGCTCTATTTCGGCTCCCTGGATGGCCGGCTCTACGCCTTTGGCCTAGTGAGGAAAGAATGATTCGGCTCCTTCGCTTCCTGATCGCTTTGCTCTTTGTGACAGCCTTGTTCCTGCCCCTGGAGCGAGCCTCCATCGGCCCGCCCATGCTCCTCTACCGAAGGGCCCAGGAGGCGGACTTGGCCACCGCCCAGGCCCTCTACGCCCGACTGAGCCTGGACCTGCCCCAGGTCGCCGAATATCTACTCCTGGCCAGCGCCAAGGCCGCCCTGCCCCAGATGGAGGCGGTGCAGGAGTTGGAAAGTATCATCGCCTCCTTCCCTCGCAGCCCGGCCGCCTTCGAGGCCCATCTGGCCCTGGCCCGCCACTACGCCTCCCTAGGCGATGAAAAAGCGGAGGCCCACTATCGAGCCGCCTTGGAACTGGAAGAGTCGGTAGCGTTGCGCTTAGAACTGGCCCGCTATCTGGAGGCCCGGGAAAGGAAGGAGGAGGCCTACGAAGAGTACAAAGCCCTCCTCCCTCAGCACCCCGCCGCCTTCCAAGATATGCGCCGCCTGGCCTACGACCCCTTGAGGCTGGCTGCCGACCTGAATGCCCACTTATACTACCACGATACTGTAGAGGTCCTCCGCTCCGTTACCGACCCTGCGGCCCTCCCCCTGCGGGCCCGGGCCCTCTACAGCCTAGGCCGCTACCAGGAAGCGAAAGAGGCTTATGAATCCTGGATGGCCCTATACCCTAATGACGCTGATGGCCATTTTGGTTTGGGGCGAGTTTTGTCGGCTCTGGGTTTTTGGGAGGAGGCGTTTAATGAATATGCGAAGGCGAATACCCCGGATGCCCTCGTGGCTCAGGCTCAAATCTTAGAGGCCTCTGAACCGGAGGGGGCCCTGGAGATATATGATGATCTGGCCTCGCCTTATGGCTGGTGGCGGGCTACGACGCTCCTGGAGGCTCAGGGCCGGGAAGGAGAAGCCCTACCCTTCTACGCCCGCCTGGCCCGCTCCCAGGCCGCCCTAGCCGACGATGCCGCCTACCGCATGTATGTGATGGCCCAAAGGCTTGGCGACCTGGAAGCCCAGGAGGAAGCCCTGACGCTCCTTGAGGACCTATCCCCTAACTATCTGGCCCTCTTGGCTAGGGGCCAAGATTTTGCCCCTCCCCTGGCCCCGCCCTACCCTCCCGCCGGGGAGGATATCCTGGGAAAGGCGGAGGCCCTGGAACTCCTGGGGTTGGACCATATGGCCCAGCGGGAACTCCTCTTCGCCGCCCGCTTCAGCGAGGACCCGGCCCTCCATCTAGCCATGGCTCAGGCCCTGATGGAGCGAGGCTACCTCTCGGAGGCCCAGAGGATGGCGGTCCAGACCCTGGCCCAAGAGGAGACCGTCCCCCTAACCGTCTGGGCGTTGGCCTACCCCCAGCCCTACCGGGAGGAGGTGGATAAGGCCGCCCAGGAGTTCGACCTCGACCCCCTGCTCATATACGCGGTCATGCGGGAGGAGAGCCGGTACGACCCCGAGGCCCTCTCCTCCTCTTACGCCCAGGGCCTCATACAGGTCATCCCCTCCACCGCCCAATGGATCGGGGAGAAACTGGGGGTGGAGGTAGAGCCGGCGGAGATATTCCAGCCCGTCCTCAACCTCCGCTTGGGGGCTTGGTATCTCCGCTTCGTCCTGGACTACTTTGAGGGGGACCTGGAGTACGCCGTGGCCGCCTATAATGGGGGGCCGGGGAACGTCCAGGCCTGGCGGGAGGACCCCCGGGTCAAGGATAAGGCCGATTTCCTCCGCTGGATGGGGCTGGCCGAGACCAGGGAGTACGTGTCCAAGGTGCTCCTCACCTACCGGGTCTACCAGTGGCTGGAAACCTCCCCTAAGGCCCCCTGAAAGGCTGGGAGGCCCTTTTCGTATAACCTAATCGCAAAGTTGGCGCTTTTTGGCAGTCCCTGGCCTGGTATTGGCACCCCTTTTATGATTGAATGGCTATGAAACTGTGGGCCCAAGGGAAAGGGGGGCTAATTTTATGTGGCTGGAAGGCTTCCTAA
>CAYUAM010000093.1:0-7321 GCA_964442805.1 uncultured Anaerolineales bacterium
GCCCCAAGCCCATCCCTCCTGGCTACTACCTAGACTTCACCGCTCTGGCGGAGAGGTTGGGTTGGGAGCGCATCGCGTCCTATACCACGGAGGATTATCACTGGTTTAAGCACACCCTCAGGACGGAGTATTGGCATTATCAATATATGGAAGGGCTACGGTGGTATGAGGCCATGCGGGAGATCTATCCCGAGGAGATGTTGCGAGAGTATTTCACCTGGGAGAAGGCCAGAGAATTAGGTTTTCCCGATGACCTTCCCCGGAGGAAGGGGATACCGGAGTCCGAAGGCTGTGGCTGACCATGAGCCGATTTTGGAGCGTGGCTCCAAAGGATGTACCAGCCTTCAATGGCCGGATAGCGAAGTTCCCTTTTCCTCAGGACCTGCCCCGGAGGAAGGGGATACCGCCGTAAACAGTTTTTGCTTCCGCTGGATTTCAAATCCAGCGGAAGCGTAAGGCCAACCTTCAATGGCGGGATAGCGAGCCTCCCTTTCCCCCGCGTCGGACCTTCACCACCTCCCCCATGATGGCCAGGGCTATCTCCGCCGGGGTCTGGGCCCCGATATCCAGGCCGATGGGGGCGTGGAGGCAGGCTATCTTCTCCGGCGAGTAGCCTTCCTCCTCCAGCAACCTGAAGACCCCCCTCACCCGCCTTCGGCTGCCGATCATGCCGATATAGGCTGCCGGGGAATCGAGCACTTGGCGGAGACACTCCAGGTCGTGGCGGTGGCCCCGGGTGATGATGACGATATAAGTGTTTCCGTCGATGGGGAAATTTTGCAGGCTTTTTTCGAAGCCTCCGGCTATGACCTGATGGGCTGTGGGGAAGCGCTCCTTCCGGGCAAAGGTGGGCCGGTCGTCAATAACCACCACCCGAAAGTCCAGGAGGGTTCCCATCTGGGCCAGGGGCACGGCGATATGTCCTCCCCCGGCGATAAGCAGGGTGGGCGGGGGCCTATGCACCTCCAGGAATACCTCCGCGGCCCCTTGGCGGGCCAGGCGAGAGAGCCCCACGACCATGGCCTCCTCCGCCTCGCCGCGGGCCCACTGGTCGAGGGGCGGGCTGCCCAGGCTTCCCCAAGGCTCCTCCCCTGGCACCAAAAGCAACCTAGCCCCCGCCTTGGCCGGAGGGTCTCCCTTCACCACCGTGGCTAGGGTCGTTGCTTTCCCCTGGGAGGCGCACTGGGCCAACCTTTGAGCCATCTCCTGGTCGCCCTCCCCGCTCCAGAGGGCGATGAAGACCTCCATCACTCCGCCACAGACCATCTCCGTATCTAGGTCCACCTCCTCGGTGAGGTCCACCTTTACCAGGCGGGGGTGGCCGTCCTGGAGGCTCAGGAGGGCTTGGCGGCGGATCTCGGCCTCGCCGCATCCCCCTCCGATGGTGCCCATTAACTCTCCACCGCAGCGGACGAGCATCTTGGCCCCCACCTCTCGTGGAGTAGAGCCTCTAGTGACCACCACTGTGGCCACGGCCACCGCTTCCCCTTGGGCTAGAATTCTAGCCAACTCTTCATATATCACGTTTCCCATTATAATTTCGAGCCTCTAAAACCTCAAATCATTGACATCGGTTTTGGCCTGTGCTATACTGGTGTGGAAAAATCCCCAATCGATTTCATCCTTGGAAGGAAAGAACGGATGAGTTTGGGGCCTTCCCTTAGAGCCGTGCCCAAGGCTCGGCCGCAGATGGTCTTGGCCAACAAGATGCTCCAATTCAGTTCCCTGGAGTTGGAGCGGGCCATCTCTCAGGAGTTGGCTGAGAACCCGGCCCTGGAATTGGTGGAAGGGGGACGGTGTGAAGTTTGTGGAGCCGTCTTCTCCGGCCAGGATTGCCCCCTCTGCACATGGGCGGAAGAGCGTCGCTCTTTGGATCGGGGAAGGGAGGAATGGGCTCCCTCATCCATGGACGAGGAATGGGACCCCCTGGCCCAACTGGCCTCCACCCCCTCCTTGAGCGAACATCTCTTTGAGCAGATGGCCCCCCGGCTCGACCCCGACGATCGGGCTCTGGCCCGTTACTTAATAGAAAGCCTCGACGAGCACGGGCTTCTGACCACCGATTTGGAGGAGTTGGAGGGCCTCACTGGAGCCCCTGGTTCGAAGATAGAGGAGATAGTGGCCCTGCTCCAGGAGCAGGAGCCGGTGGGCATAGGGGCCAAGAGCGTCCAAGAGTGTTTGCTCATCCAACTTCGAGATTTGGAAGAGCAAGGGGTGGAGCAGCCCTTGGCCGAGAGGCTCCTGAGGGAGCATTGGGAAGAATTGGGTAAGCGGCAATTCCATCGCATCGCCGAGGCTTTGGGCGTCCCTGAGGAGGAGGTGGAGAAGGCCCTGGAGTTCATCGCCCAGAACCTGAACCCCTACCCCGCCCAGGCCTATCGTCCCACGGAGAGCCCTCCCTATATCCGGCCAGATGTGATCATCAGGTTCCGAGAGGAGGAGTTCGATATCGAGATCCCGGAGGAGGAACGCTACCGCTTTCAGGTCCACCCCCTCTATCGAGAACTCCTCAATTCCAGGGCGGCCAGCGAGGAGGAAAAGGAGCACCTTCGAGAATATATCGCCCGGGCCCGCCTCTTCATGGCCTCTTTCCAACAGCGCTGGGGGACCTTGCGTCGCATCGTGGCCGGCCTGGTGGAGGAGCAGGAAGGGTTCCTGAGGCTCGGGGCGAGCCATATCAAGCCCCTTACCCGGGCCCAATTGGCCCACTCCTTGGGCCTCCACGAATCCACGGTCAGCCGGGCCATGGCCCAGAAATACGCTCAGACTCCCCAGGGACGGCTCCTCCCCCTGGCCGACTTCTTCGACGCCTCCCTGCGGGCCAAGGAGTGGATTGGGGAGATGGTCTCTGGGGAAGATCATCCCCTGAGCGACGGGGAGATAGCGGAGGAGTTAGCCAGAAGGGGCCTCCCCTTGGCTCGGCGCACGGTAGCCAAATACCGGCAGGCTTTGGGCATCCTCCCCGCTCGCCTGCGAGGTAAGAAGAAGGCGGTATGAGCAAAAAGGGCCTCCTCGTAGGGGTATTTCTCCTCCTGGCCGCGCTCCTGGGCTTCTATCTTTGGAATTATTATTTGGCTGCTCCCCTAGCCCTCACCTCGGAAGAAGGGGAGTGGCTGGCCGCCAAGGGCAGCCTGACCCTAGCCGGCCCCCAAGACTACCCCCCCTTTCAATACCTGGAGGAGGGGGTCTATAAAGGCTTTAACGTCGACCTGATGGCCGAATTGGGGATGGCGCTAAATTGTGGCATCAGGTTGATGGCCATGGGGCAGGAGGAAGCCCTCGTTGCCCTCGATGCCGGGGAGGTGGACGCCGTCTTGGGGGTGGTCCGCAGCCCGGAGAACGAAGGGCTCTATGACCTCTCCCGGCCTTACCTCTCCACCGCCATCTCCCTTTTCGTCCCCACAGATAGATTCGACCTTCGAGGGATAGAGGACCTGGAGGGAGAAAGGGTGGCGGTGGTAAAGGGCAGTCCCGCCCAGGGAGTGTTGGAGGGCAGGGGCGGCGTGCTCCTGGTGGTGGTAGAGGGGGTGGAGCAGGCCCTGGGGGCCCTCCAAGGCGGCCAGGTCAGCGCCTTTGTGGGGGAGGAGAAGGAAGGCTTGTACACTTTGGGCCGCCTGGGCCTGGGAGAAGAGATAAAGGTGGTCGGGGAGCCTTTGGCCCACCTAGATTATTCCCTAGCGGTGAAGAAGGAGAATAGCCCCCTTCCCTCCATCTTGGACTATGGCCTCGCCGCCCTGGAGGAGATGGGGGTGAGAGGGGAGGTGGAGCGCCGCTGGTTCGGCCTCCCTGCCCTGGAACCGAGAGCCTCATTGGCTCCTCAAGTGACCATGGCCTTGACGGCGGTGGTTATTCTCCTCTTGGTAGGCCTGGGGGCCTTCCTTTGGAATAGGTCGTTGCGTAAGGAGGTGGAGCAGAAGAGGAGGGAACTTTGGGAGTGGCGGGATAGATACAGGAAACTCCTGAGCAGCACCGATGACGCCATCCTCACCATCAACCCCGCCGATGGCGGCCTCCTGGAGGCCAATCGCCAAGCGGAGGTCTTGACCGGATACCTCAAGGATGAACTCTTGACCATGGGGCTGGATAGGCTTCTATCCTTGAAGGATAGGCGTAGGGCCTTGGAGGGGCTCCAAGGGGCCCTCTTGGCCGGCTCCGGAGGGCTGGAGGATTTGAGCCTCCTGCGCCAGGACGGGGTGAGCATCTCCGTGGACTTGAGCGCCAACGTGGTGGCCTACGATGGCCGCAAAGTGATCCAATGCACCCTCCGCGACGTTACGGAGAGGAAGGAGATGCGCCGCCAACTCCTGGAGCGGACGGAGGACCTTTTGGCCATCAACGCCGTCGCCGCCATGGTCAGCCGCTTCGTGGACCTGGAGGAGGTGTTGAACGAGGTCCTGGGGAAGGTCCTGGCGTTGATGAAGATGGAGGCGGGGATCATATTCCTCTTGGGGGAGGAGGGGAGGCTCTCCCCGGTGGTACAGAGGGGGTTGGAAGAGGGAGTGGAGGTGGCGGCAGAGGAGGCCTTGGGGACGGCCAAAGAGGTGGTGGAGCGGGGAGAGGCCCTGATGGCCAGCGACCTGGTGGCTGACCCTCACTTGGTGGGGATGAGGGTCCGCCGAGGCGGCTGGGGCTCCCTGGCCTCCGTGCCCTTGAAGTCGAAGGAAAAGGTGCAGGGGGTCATGAATATCTACGGGCGGAGCATCCACCTCTTCGACCTGGGAGATAAGGACTTATTGGAGACGGTGGGGAATCAGATCGGGGTGGCCATCGAGAACGCGTTCCTCTTCCAACGGCTGCGGAGGACGGTGGGGGAACTCTCGGCGGTGAAGCGGTTCAACGAGAGCGTCCTTCAGAATATGACCAACGGGCTCCTGGTGGTGGATACGGATGGTCGGGTGAGCCTGGCCAATCGGGCCGCGGAGGAGATATTGGGGTATGGCGAGGGAGAGTTGATAGAGAAGGGGTTCCGGGAGGTGTTAGGCCAAGGGGCCAGCGTGGTCCAGGAGGGTTTGGAGCGAGGGGTAGTGGCTAGAGGAGAGGCCGAGGTGGCCAAGAGGGGTGGAGGGAAGGTGCCCCTGGCCCTGAGCGTGAGCCCCCTGCGAGGAGAAGGGGGAGGGACGAGCGGGGTAGTGGTGGTGATGAGCGATTTAAGTGAGGCCAAGAGGATGGAGGAGGAGAGGAGGAGGTTAGACCGGTTGGCCTTATTGGGGGAGATGAGTGCGGTGGTAGCGCACGAGATAAGGAACCCATTAGCGGGGATAGGGGCGGGGATACAGCACATAGCGAGTAAGGTAAGGGAGGGGGATGCGATATACGAGTCTATAGAGATGGTGATGAGGGAGAGTGAGAGGGTGAACAGGATAATAGAGGATATCTTGATGGTCTCTAGGCCGGTGAGGTTAAAGGTAGGGCCCTGTGATGTGGTGGAGGTGGTGGAGGAGTTGCTGGAACGATATGAAGGGCGAATGAACACCCAGAAGATAAGGGTGAAGAAATATTATGGAGCGACAGTGCCCGTGATCATGGGGGATGGGATGAAGATAAGCCAAGCCTTGGGCAACCTGATATTGAACGGCATAGAGGCCATGCCTAAGGGCGGGGAGTTGCGAGTGGCGGTGAGGGGGAGGGACGGCCAGGTAGAGGTGGAGGTGAAAGATAGCGGTGAGGGCATAAAGGAGGAGGATAAGGAGAGGCTCTTCGAGCCCTTCTGGAGCACCAAGCCGGGGGGAACGGGGCTAGGGTTGGCCATAGCCCAGAGGATAATCGAGGAGCATAAAGGGGAGATAAGGGTGGAGAGCAAAGAAGGGGAAGGGACCACCTTCCTGGTGTGCTTGCCGGTGCAGAGGTGATATGAGAGGGACCATACTCATCATTGACGATGAGGAGACGCTCGGCCATTTCCTCAAGGAGTCTCTGACCGAGGAGGGTTATGGGGTCCTCTTGGCCCAAACGGGCCAGGAGGGGCTCGAGGCCTTGGAAGGGAACGAGGTCGACCTGGTGCTCCTGGACCTGAAATTGCCCGACCAGAGTGGACTGGGAGTCCTCCGAGGGATAAGGGGACTGGACGAGGCCTTGCCGGTGATAATATTGACCGGCCACGCCGAGGAGCGAAGCGAAAGGGAGGCCAAGGAGTTGGGGGCCTACCGTTACCTGGAGAAGCCCCCCGACCTCGCCCTACTGAAATCGACCATCGCCGAAGCCCTCGATTTGAGGGAAGCCATCCGCTCCTGGAAGGAGCGAGGCGAAGAGCCCCAGATTGAAGGGCTCCCGGAACCGAAGGAGGAGGTCTCGGAGTTGCCCGAAGGGGAGAAGGTGCGCCGCCTGCGTAAGGAGATGGAGAGGCTGGCCGCCCTAGAGGCCCTCTCTCGAGCCTTGGCCGAGGCCATGGAGCCCCTTCAGATGGTGGAAGCGGGCTTGGAGGCCGCCATTAGCCTTCGAGGGGTGGCGGGGGCGGCCATCTTCGTCTTGACCGGGGAGGAGTATATCTTGGCCGGTCAAAGAAATCTGCCTTGGGAGGCCTTCCAGACCTGGGAAGGCCGAAGGATCCCGGCCAGGGGAGGGGTGGTCGATCTTTTGATCCCTGGAGGGGGGCCTGTCGTCCTGGGAGGGGAGGTGAGGGACCCCTGGTTCGAAGGTTTGGCTGCCCATCTGCCCTCCGGCCACCCTTCGGCCCTGGTGCCCCTCCATAGCCGAGACAAAAACCATGGGCTCATGCTGGTGGTGAATCGGCTGGGCCGCCCCTTCGCCGCGGACCAGATGGCCCTCCTCTCTTCCCTGGGAGAGCGGATAGGGGGAGGTTTGGCCAGGGCCTTGAGGGAGGAGAGAGGGAAAAGGGAGGCAGAAAGTCGCCTTCCAGGGGCCATCCTCCAGAGCATGAACCTGGGGCTCTTGGTGGCCGATCTGGATGGCCGAGTGACCCTGGCCAATCGGGCAGCAGAGGGGCTCCTGGGGTATGGCCCGGGAGAATTGATAGGCCAGGATATGGAGGGAGCCCTGGGGGTTAAGGGACTGGCCACGAAGGAAGGGTTAAAGCGGGGAGTCTTTACCCCATATTGGGAAGGGGAGGTGACTACCAGAGGCGGGGGAGAGGTGAAGGTCGGTTTGAGCCTGAACCCTTTGCCTGGGGAGGGAGGAGAGACGAGCGGGGTAGTGGTGGTAATGAGCGATTTAAGTGAGGCCAAGAGGATGGAGGAAGAGAGGAGGAGGTTAGACCGGTTGGCGTTATTAGGGGAGATGAGTGCGGTGGTAGCGCATGAGATAAGGAATCCATTAGCGGGGATAGGGGCGGGGATACAGCACATAGCGAGTAAGGTAAGGGAGG
>CAYUAM010000094.1:0-7288 GCA_964442805.1 uncultured Anaerolineales bacterium
CCCCTCTGGCTCACTTCCTTTCGGGGGACGCTGATCCCCGCCCCCGCCTTTTGGTTTCACCTCACCGTGTTCTTCCTTCCCCCCAGGATACCCAGGTGGCAGCGAGGCCTGGTGGTCGCAGCCTATATTTTCGCCACCTTTCTCCTGATAGTGGGGGGGGCAACCAATCAACTCCTGCCCGGGGCGACGGAAGCGGCCCGGGAATTGGCCTCCAGCCGCCAGGCCGGTGCCCTATATCCCTATTTTGTAGGCTTCACCATGGTCACTTTGGCCCTGGCCCTGGGCAACCTGACCTATGGTTGGCTTCGCGCTCGTAGCCGCCAATTGGCCATGCTTTGGGCCGCAACCCTTTTGGGCTCTGCCGGAGCCACCTATCTGGCGGTGGCCATCTGGCAGGGCCTGCCCCTTCCCACCTTGCCCGGGGAACTAAGCCTGGGGGTGGGGGTCTCCCTCCTGGGCTACGCGGTAGCCAGATACGATGCCCTGATAGAAGGTCGAGCCATGCGGCCGGATTTCTTCTATTCCCTCCTCAGCACCGGCCTGGTCACCGCTTTCTTTCTGGCTTTCACCTCCGCCCTGTACCGTCACTACCACCTCCCCTTTGCCGTCATCATCTTGGTGACTGTCTTAGCCATCATCTCCCATTCCCTCTACGACGGGATAAGGAGTTTTTTGGACCGTCTCTTCTATGGGCACCGCTATCAGGCCCTCCGGGCCAACCTCCGCGTCTTGGCCCAGGAGGCAGGCACCTACCGAGAACTTCCGGATCAACTCCAAGCCATCCTTACCACCCTCTGCCGCTCTCTGGAGGCCAAGAGGGGGGCCATCGGCCTGAGGGTGGGAGACGGTTTCCGCCTGGAGGCTGCCCTCCCCCCCAGCCTCCGAGGCGTCATCCTCCCCTTAGATGCTTTGCCGGGAGAGGAAACCACCTCGCTAGAGACTGAGTCCTCGCCCCTGGGAATGGCTCTATATCTGCCCCTATTTGGGGGAGGGGAGAGGGTTGGCGTTCTCCTTCTGGGCTCCAAATCTAGGGGGGGCTCGTATGCCCCGGAAGATCTGGAAATGCTCGAAGACCTGGCCGACCAGGTGGGGGCTCTCGTCTGGGACAGAAGGCTCCAAGAGGAGAGGGTTCAGCAACTCGACTCCCTGGCCACCAGCCTTCGGGACCGGGGGAAGGAGTTGGAACTAAGGGCCAAAGCCCTATCTTCCCCTCAGGAAATCGAGGGGATAGTGACGGAGGCAGAAGGGAAGGAGTTTGTCTCCTTGATAGAGGATTGCCTCCGCCATTTGGCCGACTATTCCCATCTGGGCGAGCATAGATTGGCCCAATTTAGATTGGTTGACCTTGCCCTAGAGGGGAAGGAACGACAATTTGCCACTCACCTCGACCGAGGGAAGGCCCTCAACGAGGTGATGTTATCGGCTCTCCAGAAACTGAGGCCCCCGGGAGAACAGCCCAAAACGCCAGGTCAGGAGTGGTACCCATATTTGATCCTGTATCATGCCTATGTCCTGGGGGAGCCCAATCGGGATATCATGAGCCGGCTCTACATCAGCGAGGGGACCTTCAATCGCCTGCGACGCCGCGCCGTCCATGGGTTAGCCAGGGTAATCTGGGAGATGGAGGAGGGCAAGGAGAGGCCCTCCTAGCGTATAATCCACCGTGGAGCGAAGGCAGGCCATCCGCCTGCCTTTTTTAGATGACACATTTTGGCAGTCTTTGGTCTGGTAATGGCACTTCTCTAGTGCTTAAATAGAGGCGAACGAAGGAATGCCATTCAAGACAGGAGATGCTGAAAGGAGGCAAGAAATGGCTATAACAAAGGTCCAAACCTCAGGTCCTAACTACTTGTGCTGGGCGGGGCGCATCCTGGCCTTGGCGGTGGCCGTCTTCTGGCTCTGGTGGGGGGTTGGCTCGGCCTACGTGGAGGGCTTCACCTTGGGCAACCTCCTGGCCCATTGTGTCCCAGGGTTGCTCATCCTCATCTGCACTGTTGTGGCCTGGAAGTGGGAGATGATCGGCGGGGGCCTCCTAGTGGGGGTAGCCGCTCTGGTCACCGCTTTCCTCCTCTCGGTCATCCTCTCGGTCATTCGCGCGGGATACCAGAGAGCCTATCAGGTGGACATCATGGTGTGGCTGACCATGGCCCTCCCGCCTCTACTGGCGGGGCTCCTTTTGCTTCTCTCCGCCCGGAGGGCGAGATAAAGCCATAACTGGCCACGAAAGCAAGTTTGCACAAACGAGGGGTCAAAAGCCACTCGTTTGTGCTATAATAGATATAATATTTTAGCATCTTGCATGAAGAAGCCTTGAGGAGGGGTACCATGTCAACAGGTAAAGTCAAGAAGGTTATTGATGGTGACACCATCGAGTTAATGAATGGGACTTTGGTACGATTGGCCAATGTGAACGCACCCGAGTTGAATAGACCCGGTGGGCAAAAGGCAAAGCGCCAACTAGCGGGCATGCTGAAGAAAGGCGAACATGTTGGGATCTCTGAGAAAGCAAGGGATGAACATGGAAGGATTGTAGCCGGGGTGACCCAAAAGGGACGCAACGTAAATGAAGCCATGAAGAAAAAGGGGTATTAGGTCTAAATGCCGTGGCGATCCCCAGCGTGATATCGCAACTGCCCTATTTTGGATGGTTGTCGTAAAAAGTTCGTGCTGGTATTCATCTAGGCCAATAAGGCCAAGAGTTGGAAATTCCTTGCTCGCTGTGCTTCTTGGGCCTACGGTTAGATAAAGGAGGACCGCGATGGAAATTGTAATTCTCGTTCTTCTCGCGGTGATTTTGTTGGCTGTGCTGGGCATCTGGCTCCAGACCAATGCCAAGATTAGCGCCTTCTCTGAGCGGTTGCGCGACACACAGGACGGCACGGGTCGCTACTTCGGCCAGATACAGCAGGATATAGGCAAGGTCCTGCAAGTGGGGGAGCAGATGCGAGAGGTGGGCCAGGGCATCTCCAACCTGGAGAACCTCCTCCGGCCCCCTCAGCCCCGCGGGGGCATGGGGGAACTCATGCTGGGGGAACTCCTGGCCCAGATATTGCCCCCCAACAACTACCGCCTCCAGCACGCCTTCAGGAGCGGCGAGAGGGTGGATGCGGCCATCGTCCTGGGGCCGGCCCTGGTGCCGGTGGATGCCAAGTTCCCCCTGCCCAGTTTCGAGCGCATCTTGGCTTGCCAGACCGAGGAGGAGCGGGCGCGGGCCAAGAAGGAGTTCGTCCGCACGGTTAAGGGCCATATCGATACCATCGCCACCAAATACATCCTCCCCGATGAGGGCACCTTCGACTTCGCCTTGATGTATATCCCCGCCGAGGCCGTCTACTACGAGACCATAATCAAAGAGGAAGCCCTGAGGGAGGAGAAAAGCCTCTTCGACTACGCCATCGAGAGGAAGGTCATCCCCGTCTCCCCCAACTCCTTCTACGCCTACCTCCAGGTCATCGTGCGGGGCCTGAGAGGGATGCAGGTGGAGAAGAGGGCGCAGGAGATCCTGGGCCACCTCTCGCGGCTCCAAGGTGACCTCAACAAATTCAGGGAGGATTTCACCACCCTGGGGACGCACCTTCAACACGCCAGGAGCAAATACGAGGAGGCGGACCGCAAACTAGACAGGTTCGGGGACAGGCTATCCAGCGTGAGCGAGGCGGTTGAACTGCCCCCCTCAGAGGGAGAAAAGCCGGCCTTGCCAGAAGGGCCCTCAGAAGCCTGAACTCTTAAAGCAGCACTTCCCGGAAGCCCTGCCCAACCCTGGGCAAGGGCTTCTTATTTTGCCAACCCCATGACTTGACAAAAGCGATCAAATATGGTATATAATTCCTAGTAATTTAGTAGGAATTGATCATGAAGATAACGGCTAAGGGCGAATATGGGGTGCGGGTGATGACGGAGTTAGCCCGCCATTTCGGGGAAGAGCCCCTCCCCCTCTCCGAGGTGGCCCGTCGCCAGGCCATCTCCTTGTCCTACCTGGAGCAGATCATCGCCTCCTTGAAGAAGGCCGGGTTGGTGAGGAGCACCAGGGGGGCCAAGGGAGGGTACTCCTTGTCCCTGCCGCCTCGGGAGATCACCTTGCATCAGGTGGTGCAAGCCCTGGATGTGCCCATCGCCCCACGGGAATGCGTCACGGAAAGTGCAGATAATCAGTGTTGCGACCGGCAAGGGGTATGTTTCGCCCGCGAGGTATGGAAGCGGGTGAGGGATGAGACCATAGAGATCCTCGATTCTACCAGCCTGGCCGATTTAACTCAGGAAAAAGGGGCTAGCCATGGCGGACAGTGAAAATGCCATAGATTTGGCCGAAAGACCAACCCGTGGCCATGGAGGGATATTGGGCTGGCTGCGGGATACCATCGACCTCTTGCGAGAGGATATAGCCACCGTCTTCGCCGAGGACCCGGCGGCCAAGACCACCTGGGAGGTGATATTCTGCTACCCCGGCCTCCACGCCATCTGGCTCCATCGCATAGCCCATTTCCTCTGGTGCCACCGGCTCCTATTCCTGGGCCGCCTCCTCTCCCACCTGAACCGCTTCCTCACCGGCATAGAGATCCACCCTGGGGCCAAGATAGGTCGCCGCCTCTTCATCGACCACGGGATGGGCATAGTGATAGGAGAGACGACGGAGATCGGGGACGATGTGGTGATGTTCCAGGGAGTAGTCCTGGGTGGTACCTCCAAGGAGAAGACCAAGCGCCACCCCACGGTAGGAAACCGCGTGGTTTTGGGTGCGGACGCCATCGTCCTGGGGGCCGTCACCATCGGGGACAACGCCCGAGTGGGCTCTAGCTCAGTGGTCATAGAGTCCGTGCCGCCGGGGGCCACGGTGGTAGGGATACCGGGAAGGATAGCCAAGGGCGAGGGGATGGAACGCTCCCCCATCGAGACTTTGGACCACGCCAACCTTCCCGACCCGGTGGTGGAGGCCATGAACGGCTTGGCCGGCCAGATAAGGGAGTTACAGGTACGGGTTCGTTACCTGGAGAACCAGCACAATAACAGTGGCGGAGGCCATCCCTGATGGGAAGGATCTACGAGGATATCACCAAGACCATCGGCCGAACCCCTCTGGTCAGGCTGAACCGAGTTACCCGCGGAGTTGAGGCCACGGTATTGGCCAAACTGGAATCTTTTAACCCCCTCTCCAGCGTCAAGGACCGCATCGGGGTGAGCATGATCGAGGCCGCCGAGCGCCAGGGGTTGATAAAGGAGGACACCATCATCTTGGAGCCCACCAGCGGCAACACCGGCATCGCCCTAGCCTTCGTCTGCGCGGCCAAGGGCTACCCCCTGGTCCTGACCATGCCCGAGACCATGAGCCAGGAGCGGCGAAGACTGTTAAAGGCCCTGGGGGCGGAACTGATATTGACCCCGGGGGCCGAGGGGATGGCCGGGGCAGTGAGAAGGGCGGAAGAACTGGCGGCCCAAGACCATCGTTACTTCATCCCCCAGCAGTTCAAAAACCCAGCCAACCCGGAGATCCATCGCCGCACCACGGCCCAGGAGATCTGGGAGGATACTGACGGCCAAGTCGATATATTGGTGGCCGGGGTGGGCACAGGGGGCACCATCACCGGGGTGGCGGAGGTGATCAAGCCCCTGAAGCCTTCCTTTCGAGCCATCGCCGTGGAGCCGGCCGCCTCTCCCGTCCTCTCCGGGGGCAAGCCCGGCCCCCACCCCATCCAGGGGATCGGGGCTGGCTTCGTCCCCGAGGTTTTGAGGTTGGACCTGGTGGACGAGATAATAAGGGTCGAAAACGAGGAGGCCAAGGAGATGGCCCGTCGCTTGGCCAGGGAGGAGGGCATCTTGGCGGGAATCTCCTCTGGCGCGGCGGCCTTCGCCGCCCTGGAAGTGGCCAAGAGGCCGGAGAGCAAAGGGAAAGTGATGGTGGTGATCTTCCCCGACACCGGGGAGAGGTACCTCAGCACGGAACTATTCGATTAGGAGATAAAGATGGAGAAGAAGCGAACGGTATATCTGGATCATGCTGCCACTACTCCCGTTCATCCAGCGGTAGTAGAGGCCATGCTCCCTTATTTCACCGAGAGATATGGCAACCCCTCCAGCATCTATCGGCTAGGACAGGAGGGCCGCAAGGCCATCGATGAGGCCCGGGCGCAAATCGCTCAGATCCTGAACTGCCAGCCTAAGGAGATAGTATTCACCAGTTGCGGCACGGAGAGCGATAATTTGGCCATCCGGGGGGTGGCCTTCAAGAACCGGGACAAGGGGAACCACATCATCACCTCCTCGGTGGAGCACCACGCAGTGAGCCACACCTGCGAGCAACTGGAAAAACATTTCGGCTTCCGGGTGACCTACCTTCCCGTGGACCGATATGGGCAGGTGGACCCGGCCAATGTGGAGAAGGCCATCACCGATGAGAGCATCCTCATCACCATCATCTATGCCCACAACGAGGTGGGGACCATCGAGCCCATCGCCGAGATCGGCCGCATCGCCCGGGCCCACCGGGTCCCCTTCCATACCGACGGCGTGCAAGGGGGAGGGGCCCTCAGCCTGGATGTGGAGGAACTGAAGGTCGACTTCCTCTCCCTTTCCGCCCACAAATTTTATGGGCCCAAGGGGGTAGGGCTCCTCTACCTGCGTTGGGGCACTCAGGTACTTCCCACCCAGACCGGCGGCGCCCAGGAGCGGAACCGTCGGGCCGGGACGGAGAACGTCCCCTACATCGTGGGTATGGCCAAGGCCTTGCAGTTGGCCCAGGGAAATCGGGAGGAGGAAAACCGGAGGCTCATAGCCCTTAGGGACCGCCTCATCCAAGGGGTCCTCTCCTCCATCCCCCACACCCAGTTGACCGGCCACCCCTCCGAGCGGCTACCCAATAGCGCCACCTTCACCATAAACTACGTGGAAGGGGAGGGGCTGCTATTGAGCCTGGATTTGGCGGGGATATCCGCCTCCAGCGGCTCGGCCTGCACTTCGGCCTCCCTGGAGCCCTCCCACGTGCTATTGGCCATGGGCATCCCTCCAGAGGTGGCTCACGGCTCCCTGCGCCTCACCCTAGGCCGCGAGAATAGCGAGGAGGACGTAGATTACGTGTTGGAGGTGCTGCCGGGCATCGTGGAGAGGCTGAGGGCCATGTCGCCCCTCTACGCCACGGGCTCATAGAGTTTTAGCGATTTCGTCCTTTTTCAGTAGAAGAGATATGTCCCTTTCAGAACTAGATAAGGCCAACAAACGGGTCCTCATGTTAGGAGGCAAAGGCGGGGTGGGGAAGACCACCTGCTCGGCGGCCACCGCCCTCCACTTTGCCGCCACG
>CAYUAM010000095.1:0-7272 GCA_964442805.1 uncultured Anaerolineales bacterium
TCGCTCACCGTGACTTGGTCTCCCTTTCTGGCCAAGAAACGGGCCAAAGCCTTCCCTTCTCTCCCCAAACCGATGATGGAGACCTTCGCCATCTCAGACCAGGGCCAGGGCGATGCCCAGCATAGCAGCCAACATGGCCAACAACCAGAAACGTTGCACCACCTGCACCTCGGACCACCCCAAGAGTTCGAAATGGTGATGGAGGGGGGCCATCTTGAAGATGCGCCGCCCTTTGGTGGCCTTGAAATAGGCTACCTGTAAGATCACCGACATGGTCTCGGCCACGAAGACTATCCCCACTATGGGGAGGAGGAGCCACTGGCCGGTCATGAGGGCCACTATCCCCAAGGTGGCTCCCAAGGCTAAGGAGCCGGTATCTCCCATGAAGAGTTGGGCCGGGTAGGCGTTGTACCATAGGAAGGCCAGGACCGCCCCCACTACGATGAAGCAGAAGATGGCCAGATAGGCTTGTCCCTGGAGGTAGGCGATGACCCCGTAGGCGGCGAAGGCTATGGCCGAGGTACCTCCAGCCAAGCCGTCTAAGCCATCGGTGAGGTTGATGGCGTTGCAACTCCCTACGATGATGAAGGTGGCCGCAGGGATATACCAGGGCCCCAGGTCGATGAAGCGGGGGATGGTGGGGATGCCTATCCAGCGCAGGCCCAGGCCGTAGTAGAGGATGAGGGCGGCGGCGAGGGCGATGATGGCCTGCCAAAGGAATTTGAAGCGGGCCAAGAACCCCGTCTTCCCTCCCAGGGGAGGCTCGATCCCCCTCTTTATGGCCTCCCGGCGACGAGCCACCCCCGTCAAGTCGTCAAAACCACCCAGGAGCCCGAAGGCCGCCAGACCGGCCAAGGGGAGGAGGACAGACCTTCCCAGCAACCTCTCCAGGCCCCCGAAGATGCTAGGGCCCAGGGGGATAAAAATCTCTTCGATGAAAAGCAGGATCAAGGTGACCACCACTACTGGGCCGATGATCATGACCCCTCCCATGGTGGGGGTCCCGGTCTTAACCTGATGGGATTGGGGGCCGTCGATGCGGATCTGTTCCCCGATGCCCTGGCGACGGAGGAACTTGATCAAAGGGGTCCCCCACAGGACGGTGAAGAGGAAGGTAATTGTCCCCAAGGCCAGCGAGGGAGCCATCATCTCCTCCCCAATTGGGCTACGATCTCTTCCATCTTCATGCCCCTAGAACCCTTGATCAAGACTAGGTCTCCTTCCCCTATCGTTCGACGCAATATCCTAACCGCCTCCTGATTGTTCTCCGCGGAGAGAACCCTCTCCTCCGCTAGGCCGCAGGTCAAGGCCTCCTCGGCGATGAGGCGGCTCTTGGGCCCCACGGTCACCAATATGTCGGCGATCTCCGCCACCCGTCGGCCCACTAACCTATGGCCCCGCTCCTCGAAACTTCCTAATTCCAACATATCTCCCAGGACGGTCACCTTCCGCCCCTTCAATTCGGCCAGGAGATTGAGGGCGGCCAGGGTGGAGGCTGGGCTGGCGTTATAGGTATCATCTATCAGCGTAGAACCTTTCCACCCCGGGACGGCCAGGAGGCGCAACTGAGCGGCCACATCTTGAAGCCCGGCGATGATCTGATCCCAGGGTTCCCCTTCCACTAGCCCTACCGCGACGGCGGCCAGCGCAGCGTGGACGCTATGGCGGCCCAAGAGGGGGATCTTCAGATGAAGGGTCTCTTCTCCGTAATGGAGGTGGAAGCGGATCCCTTCCAGCCCGCGGCTCTCGATATCGGAGGCGCGCAGGTCGCATTGGGGGTTCAGGCCATAGAAAAAGGCTCGGGCTTTGGTCACCTTGGCCATAGCCCTGACGCGATGGTCGTCGCCGTTAAGGATGGCTACTCCCTCCTCGGGCAAGGATTCCACTAGTTCGGCCTTGGCTTGGGCGATGCGGGCCAGGCTCCCCAACCGCTCCAGATGGGAGTGGCCCACGTTGGTTATCACCCCCACTTGGGGTAGGGATATCTCCGCCAGTCGCCTTATCTCCCCCAGGCCATACATCCCCATCTCCAAGACCACCTTTTGGTGCTCTTCCCCTATCTTCAGGAGGGTCAAGGGGAGGCCGATCTCGTTATTGTAGTTGGCCTCGCTCTTCAAGGTGAGGAAGGCTTTCCTCAAGACCGACCAGATGAGCTCTTTGGTGGTGGTCTTCCCTATGCTGCCGGTGACCCCGATGACCCGGGGGCTGAACCTGCGGCGCCAATAGGCGGCCAGTTCCTGCAAGGCTTGCAGGGTATCCGGAACCAGGAGCAACAGGGGCTCTGGGGAGGCGGGGAGCGAGGAAAGATCGCCGGTTATCATGGTATAACCTTCGATCTTTTTTTCCACCAGAGCCCCTGTCGCCCCTCGTTCCAAGGCGTCCTTCACATAATTATGGCCGTCATCGTGTTCCCCTGGTAGGGCCACGAAGAGGCTTCCTTCCTCTGCCAAGCGCGAATCCACCACCACGCTGCTGAATTTCACTGCCTCAGCCAGAGGGTGCTCCAGCCTCTCTCCTTTGATCCCTTCCCAAAGGTGGCCCAGGGTTATCATTTCTCACCTCTTGGCCAAGCGCATCTCGTCCGGCGGGATGCCCAAGTAGTCGAAGAGTTGCTCACACAGGTTCCGGAAGACGGGGACCGATACCACCTCAGCCCAGGGGGAGGCTTGGGGCTTCTCCAGTTTCACCAAGATGACGAAATGGGGGTCCTGGGCCGGGGCGTAGCCCACGACGGTGGCGATGGTCCAAAGGGGGTCGTAACCTCCAGGCACCGGGATCTGAGCGGTGCCCGTCTTGATGACGATGGAGTAGCCGGGCACCTTAGCCCCCCGCGTTATCTCTTCTTCCACCCCGGAGGCTAATATCTCGGTCACTTGCCTGGCCGTCTCCGGGGAGATGACCCGGCGTCGGACCACCGGCTCTATCTCCATCACCTCATTTTCCTTGATGATCCGCTGCACGAGATAGGGCTTCATTAATAGTCCCCCATTGGCGATGGCGGCCATGGCCGTGGTCATCTGCAGAGGGGTGACGCTGACCCCTTGGCCGAAGGCGTTAGTCCCCAGGTCGGATTCATGCCAGTCGGGATCCCCCGGCACCTTCACGATGCCTCCCACTTCCCCGGCCAAATCCACCCCGGTGGGCTCCCCGAAGCCGAAGCGGTGGACGTACTCGTAGAACTTTTCCGCCCCCAGGCGAGTACTGAAGGTGGCCGCTCCCACGTTCAGGGAGTATCTCAAGGCGTTGGCCAAGGTGGTCTCCCCTCGGGCCCCGCAATCCCAGTTGCATATGGGCTGTCCCCCCACGTAGATGCAGCCGGTATCCATATAGGTGCTCTCGGGCGTGGCCAGGCCGCTATCTAGAGCCGCGGACATGGTGATGGACTTGAAGACCGAGCCCGGCTCATAGACTTGGCTTATGGCCGGATCCACGAAGAGTTCCTCGGACCATTCGTAGTAGCGGTTGGCGTCGTAACAGGGGTAACTGGCCATAGCCAGGATGGCTCCGCTGTAAGGCTCCATCACCATGATGGTTCCCCTCTCGGCCCCGTACCGCTCGATGGCTTGGGCTAACTCTTCCTCTACCATGCTTTGGATGGTGCGATCTAGGGTCAAGACTAAGGCGGGGCCTTCCTTGGCTGGCACATAACTGCCATATCCCGCCATCATGACCAAGCCGGAGGGGTCCCTTTCCCCTCCCCTGGAGCCGGGCTGGCCGCGCAGGATATCATCATAATACTCCTCCAGCCCGTAATAGCCGTTGCCCTCCGCTCCCACGAAGCCCAAGGGGTGACAAGCCAAGGGGCTCTCCGGATAGACCCGTTGAGGGATGGGGATGGCTCCCACCCCGGGAAGCCCCTCAGATAATACGGCCGCACCGGCCTCTAGGGCCATCCCCTTGGCCAAAGTCACGCTCACCTGATCCCGGCTCAGCAGGGCTCGCAACTCTTCCTCCCCTTTCCCCAGGGCAGGAGCTAACTTCGCCGCCGTCCATTGAGGGTCGAAGACATCCTTAGGGGTGGCGAAGATCTCGTAACGGAATACGTCCGTAGCCAGAAGGGAGCCGTTACGGTCCATTATCGTTCCCCTTTGGGGAGGGATGGCCTTGGTTTGATAATGCTCTAGTTCGGCTAGTTCCAGGAGTTCCTGGCGCCGCAAGAGTTGCCAATAGGCCATGCGGCCCACCAGGATGAGGGCAAAAGCAAAGAGGATGGCCCAAAGGACCACCAGCCGCCGATGGGGGGTTTGACGCCACTCCGAGGCCATTTGTTCTCTCCCTCACCCCTAACGGTTATCTCCACTTCATCTTGTCATCCTAATGGTCAGGGCCATTGGCCCGTGAAAAAGAGCGGGAAATAGGAGAAGAGCCCGCCTCTCTCCCCTGCAGGCTTCTCCTCTTTCGCTGGAACGGAGGGATAAAGGCTTTCCCAGTCTCCTTTGACATAACCGGTCACCTGAAGGTAATACCCCTCCTCCGGAGGGCCTAAGCCCAATTGTCTGGCCCTCTCCTTTATCTGAGAGAGGCTTTCCTGTTCCGCTATCCCATAGCGGAGTTCGGCGTTTTGGCGTCGCAGATCCTCTCGCTCCATCACCAGGCGCTGGAACCTAAGGGCGATGGTGGTGGCTTCGCTGGCTTGGGTGAGATAGAACCAGCCGATGAGGCTGAGGAGGAGGAAGAGCACCACCAACAGGCCTACCGTCCTGTTCTTGAGTTCGAGAGGCCTCCTCTCTCGTTTGGGATAAGTCCCGGCGATATAGTGAAACGCTCCCTGGCTGGATGTCATATCCGCTCGGCCATCCTCAATTTGGCGCTGCGACTGCGTGGGTTCCTCTCCACCTCCTCGGCGGTGGGCCGTATGGGCGCTTTGGTGAGTACCTTCAAGGTGGGACGGTGGCCACACCGGCAGACGGGGACTTCCGGTGGACAAAGGCACCCCCTGGCTTCCCGTCTCATGAAACCTTTAACTATGCGGTCCTCCAAGGAGTGAAAGGAGATGACCAAAAGCCGCCCTCCTTCTCTCAAGATCTCCACCGCCTGGGGCAAGGCCTCCTCCAGGGCGGTCAGTTCGTCGTTCACGGCGATGCGCAGGGCCTGGAAGGTCTTAGTGGCGGGATGGAGCCTGCGGCCCGGCCCCACCGCTCTAACCACTATATCGGCCAAGGCCTTGGTGGTCCGGACAGGGCGATGACGGACGATGGCCCTGGCAATGGCTCCGGCCCGGGGCTCCTCGCCATAGCGACGGATTAAACCCTTTAACTCCTCCTCGGACAGGCCGTTGACCAAATCGGCGGCGGTGGTGGCCTGCCTGGTCGAGAAACGCATATCCAGTGGCCCCTCTTTCAGGAAGGAGAACCCTCGCTCTGGATCGCTCAACTGTAGGGAGGAGAGACCCAAGTCCAAGATTATCCCCTCCGCTGGCCGGAAACCGTATCCTTCGGCGATCTCCCGGAGGTCCCTGAAGTCGCCCTCCACCAGGGTGACCCGTTGGCCATAAGGGGCCAAGGTTTGCCGAGCCACCTCCAAGGCCTGGGGGTCCAGGTCTAGGCCCAAAAGCCTGCCATCGGGGTCCGAGCGGTCCAGGATGGCCGCGGCATGGCCGCCGCCTCCTACAGTGCCATCGATATAACGTCCCCCCGGCATGACCCTCAACCCCTCCAGGAGCTCTCGGTAGAGGACGGGGATATGCCCCCTAGATGCCCAGGTCGGCCAACTGTTCGGCGATGGCGTCTCCTTCCTCTTCGACTTTCCTCCTCACCTCCTGCCAATGTTGAGGGTTCCAGATCTCCAAGCGAGAAAATAGCCCGATGATGACACCTTGACTATCGATGTTCGCATATTCACGAAGGTATTGGGGGAGAAGGATGCGGCCTTGTCGGTCGGGCTGGCAGAGGGTGGCCCCGGAATAGATGAGGCGGGTGAAGGTTCGCGCATCCTTCTTGGTGAGGGGGAGGCCGTTGACCTTGGCGGCTAACTTCTCCCATTCGGGTAAGGGGTAGATCAAGAGGCAGCCATCCAGGCCGCGGGTGACCACCATGCCCTGGGCCAATTCGGCCCGGAATCTGGCCGGTATGGTGAGCCGCCCCTTGCCATCTATGGTATGTTCATACTCCCCTAAGAACATTAGTTCTAAATCCCCCCACTGGGCTCATCTTTTCGCCCTATTTCGCGTAGTTATCCACCACTTTTCCCCATAATTTGCCATAATTTACCACCATTATACACCACTTCCTCCCCCTTGGCAATACCCCAAAAGTACCGGGGGAAAAATTTTAAGGTTTCGAATGGTTTATGGTATATGAGGGGTTTTAGGGGCTTTGCAGCCTATAATAGATGGGGCTCTTGGGGTCGGTGCTTCTTGAGGTGAACCACCCAAGGGAGTTCGAGGCCGTTCCGCGCCAGGAGTTCCTCGTCGGCCAGGATGGCCTTGGTCTTTCCGTCGGCGATCAGCCGGCCTTGGTTGAGGATCACGGTGCGGGGAAGGAGTTCGTGGACCAAGCCCATATCGTGGGTGCAGACCACCATAGTTTGGGGGAGTTGGCTCAATAGGTCGATCAGGCGACGACGGGAACGGGGGTCCAGTTCCCCGGAGGGTTCATCCAGGGCCAAGATGGAGGGCTCCATGGAGAGGACGGTGGCGATGGCCACCCTCTTCTTCTCCCCCAGGCTCAGGTGGTGGGAGATGCGCCCTTGGAAGCCTTCCATCCCCACTTGAGCCAGGGCCCAAGCGACGCGACGGCGCACCTCCTCCTCCGGCAAGCCCATGTGGAGGGGGCCAAAGGCCACATCCTCGAAGACGGTGGGGGAGAATAGTTGGTCGTCGGGGTCTTGAAAGACCAGGCCCAATTGGGCGCGGATGGCTCCCAGATTCCCGTGGTTCATCTCCAAGCCCATAACCCGCACCAACCCCTGGCCAGCGAGGATGCCGTTGAGATGGAGGAGGAGGGTCGATTTCCCGGCCCCGTTGGGGCCCACGATGGCCACCTTCTCCCCTTGGTTGACCACCAAGTCAACCCCCTGCAAGGCCTCCGTCCCGTCGGGGTAGGAGAAGGAGAGCCCGGAGATCTCTATGGCTGGCGTCGGATCTTTCATCAACGCTTCATCTCCAATATAGATGGGCCAGGGCCTCGATGATGGAGAGGAAGGTCAGGAGGAGGGCGGTCAACATTATTTCCGTTCGGCTCAGAGGCGAGGGAGACAGGGAACGTATCTCCCCCCTGAAGCCTCGGGAGAGCATGGCTGCATAGACGCGCTCGCTGCGCTCGTAACTCCTTA
>CAYUAM010000096.1:0-7242 GCA_964442805.1 uncultured Anaerolineales bacterium
AGATCGCCAAGCAGAAGGTGCAGGTCTTCAAGCCGGCCTTGGATGATCGCTACTCCGAGGTGAAAATAACCGCCCATAGTGGCTTTAACATAGAGGCCCAGAGCGTGGGGAGGGCGGCCGATATCCCGGCCTCGGTGGAGCCCGACACCACGGTGGTGGCCATCGACGAGGCCCAATTCTTCGATGAGGGACTGGCCGAGGTCTGTTGCCTCCTGGCCGATGGGGGCAAGCGGGTCATCGTGGCCGGCCTGGAGATGGATTTCAGGGGAGAGCCCTTCTCCCCGGTGCCCCACCTCATGGCCGAGGCGGAGAGGGTAGACAAACTGACCGCCATCTGCGTGGTCTGTGGCGCTCCCGCCAGCCGCAGCCAGCGATTCATCAACGGCAAACCCGCCTCTTATGATGACCCCATAATCCTGGTGGGAGCCAGCGAGGCTTACGAGGCCCGCTGTCGTCGCTGCCACCAGGTTCCGGGCAAGCCAGGCCCCAAGTTATCCTCGCCGGCCTCCGAGGGGTAAGTTGGGGAAGGCCCTTTTCTTGAGGGAGGGCCGGCTGCAGCCTACTTGGCGGGTCATCCTCTACCTCTGTGCCTACTTCCTAGGGCAACTCTTGATCCAGGTCCCCGTAGGTTTAGCCTATGGGGCCTATCTATTTCTGGCCGGCGGCCAGTTAGAGGAGGTCGCCATCCTCGATAGAGGGTTGCCCTTGCCCCTCCTGGTGGCTGCTAGCCTGACGGCCTTCTTAGCGACGCTCTTGGTCACTTGGCTCTTCCGCCGCTTCCTGGATGGGGCCAGCCTCCTGGATCTCGGCCTCCATCGGGGGGAGCGGTGGCGGCGGGAGATAGTCTGGGGGTTGACCTTAGGTTTCCTCCTCATGGCCTTTATCTTCGGTTTGGAGTGGGCCGGGGGGTGGCTGGAAGTCTTGGGTCTCGCCTCCCCTTCCCTCCTCTCCCTGGCGGCAATGTTGGCCGGCTATGGCCTCTCCTTTGCCTTCGTCTCCTTGGGGGAGGAGTTGGCCTTCCGAGGGTACATCCTCCAGAATTTGCGGGAGGAGCGGGGGAGTTTATCTTCTGTCTTGGCCTCCTCCTTCATCTTCGCCCTCTTTCATGGCCTCAACCCCAACTTCACCCCCTTAGCCCTTTTGGGCATTCTCTTGGCTGGAATCTTGCTCTCCTATGGCTATCTCCTGACCGGTTCCCTTTGGTTGCCCATAGCCTTACACTTCGCCTGGAACTTCGCTCAGGGTCCCCTCTTTTCCTTCCCAGTTAGTGGCCTCTCCAGCGGGGGAGTCCTAGCGGTGAGGGTGAAAGAGGCCTATCCCTTGCTCACCGGCGGCCCTTTCGGCCCCGAGGGTGGGCTGGTGGGCCTGGCTTCCCTCCTCCTGGGTTTGCTCCTCCTTCGACTGTGGTGGCGAAGGAGACCTGGTTGGTGAGAGGTAATAGCGATGGCTCTACCGGCAGGCCATATTGAGCACGGCTAGGAAGGGCCTGGGCCATTATCCAGGGCAGTTTTGGTTCCTCTCGGAGAGAGCGGATTTCGACCTCCGTTTCTTTGCCCTCCAGGCTGAGGTGCCCCTGGCTGGCCACCCTACCATCGCCGCCATTCATGCAGTTGTCCTTTTGACCGGCCGTGGAATGACGGATTCGCTTGTCAAGAGGGCTTTCGATGGTATAATTTCAAGACCAGGAGTTAGGGATGGAGGCCGAGGTTCAGATACGCCGCGCCACGCTGGAGGATGCCCCGGCCATCGCCGCCATCTGGGAGGTGGTGGTAGGGGAGCGGCGATTCACCGCCGTGAACCGCCCTTTCACCTTGGAACAGGAGCGGGAGTATATGGCTTCCCTCTCCCCCCGGGAAGCCATCTTCATGGCCACCCTCCAGGGAGGGATAATCGGTTTCCAGGCTTTAGACCGCTGGGCCAAATATACCGATAGCATGGACCATGTGGGAGCCTTGGGCACGGTCATACTCCCTCCATATCGGGGAAGGGGCATTGGGAGGAGACTGGCCCAGGCGGTCCTCGACTTCGCCAGGGAGAAGGGTTACGAGAAACTTATCGTCTACGTGCGGGCCGGTAACGAAGGAGCGCTCGCCTTCTATCGCAGCCTGGGTTTTGTGCCCATCGCTAGGCTGGCCAGGCAGGTCAAGATCGATGGCCTTTATGAGGATGAGATATTGATGGAGAGGTTCCTTACGGAGGAAGGGTGAACTTCTTTCAACAGGTCTACGCCCTAGTGGCCCGCATACCTTATGGGAAGGTAGCCACCTATGGCCAGATCGCCCTCTATTTGGGCCAGCCGCGGGCCGCTCGTACCGTGGGCTGGGCCCTCCACGCCCTCCCCGGCGACCTGGATATACCCTGGCATCGAGTGATAAACGCCCAAGGGAGGGTGAGCACCTCTTGCCTCACCCATAGCGCCGACCTCCAGCGAGCCATGTTAGTGGAGGAAGGGATAGCCTTCGACCAAGATGGCTACATCGACCTTCATGCTTACCAGTGGGAGGGGCCCGAACCCTGGGAGGCGGAGGGATGGCTGAGATAGTCCAGGCTGGGGGCATCGTGATTATGGATGGGCAGGTGGTCCTGCGCAGCACGGCCAAGGGGGAGTGGGTCTTGCCCAAGGGGGGTGTGGAGGAGGGGGAGGCCCTTCGGGAAGCGGCCATCCGCGAGGTGCAGGAGGAGACGGGACTCCGTTGCCGCGTCCTCTTCCCCGCCGGGGAGGTGCGATATTCCTTAGGAGGTGATCTCTACCGGGTCCACTTCTTCGTTATGGAGGCGGTGGAGCGCACCCCCCTTTGGCCCTACCATGAGGGCCGGGATGCCTTCCTCTTCTCGCCAAGGGAGGCGGCGCGGAGGGTGACCTTCCCCGACACCAGGGCGGTCTTGGCAGGTGCCCTTGCCATGCTTAAGGAGTATTATCGGCCAGCCAACGGCTGGAGACCTGACCAATGAGGAAACAGGTTGTGGGGCGACCCCTTGGAATGGCTCCTGTAACCCGACTACCCTTCCATCCGCTATCAGGCCTTATGTTACCTCGCCAAGCAGGATGGCAGGGGTGTTGTGTGATGGAGTCCAGCCTGAACGGACGGATGTTGGTGGATATGGAGAGGCGGGGCCAGCCCAGCAAATGGCTGACCTTGAAGGCCCTGCGAGTCCTGAAGGGAGCGTATGGCTGATATATCGGGTTTTGACTACGGCGGCCAAGCGGTGATGGAGGGAGTGATGATGCGGGGTCGAAGGAACCTGGCCGTGGCCGTGCGCCACCCTTCAGGCCGGATAGTCCTCCACCTCGAGCCCCTGCAAGGCTCCCTCTATTCCAGCCGATGGGCCAAGGTGCCCTTCTTGCGAGGGCTCTTGGTCCTGTGGGATACCTTGGTCCTGGGGGTTAGGGCCCTCATCTTCTCTGCCAACGTGGCTCTGGAAGAGGAGGAGGTGGAGTTCAAGGGGCCGGCGGTTTGGGGGATGGTCCTAGTGTCTCTGGCCTTCGCCATCGGCCTCTTCTTCCTGCTCCCCGTGCTCTTGGTGGGCTTGATGGATCGCTTCATCCCCTCCTCCTTCCTCATCAATATCCTGGAGGGTCTCTTGCGCTTGGGGTTCTTCATCGGCTATATCGCCCTCATCGGCCTCTGGCCCGATATCCGCCGCTTCTTCGCCTATCACGGCGCGGAGCATAAGGCCATCAACGCCTATGAGGCTGGGGCTCCCTTGACTCCCCAGTCGGTGAGTTCATATGCTACCTCCCACGCCCGTTGCGGCACCGGCTTCCTGCTCGTCGTTTTGGTCTCCTCCATCTTCCTCTTCGCCCTCATAGGGCGTCCTCCCTTCCTATGGCGCCTTCTCTCCCGCATCCTCCTCATACCCTTGATGGTGAGCCTTTCCTATGAGTTCATCAAATTCGCCGCTCGCCATCAAGATAACCCCCTCCTGCGGGCCCTCCTCTACCCCGGCTTGGCCCTTCAAGGCCTCACTACCCGAGAGCCTGAGGAGGGGATGTTGGAGGTGGCCATCGCGGCCCTGAAATCGCTGCTGGATGCAGAGAGGGAAGAAGGGGCCCCGACCTAGGGCATTTCCCTCGCTTTACAAAGCCCCCGCTTTTGGATATATTACCCAAAACCTCGGCCACGCTTTTTCACAACCTTTCTGGAGGTCTGAGTTGATGATGGGAGAAGCCGTACAAGCCAAGGAGATATGGCGAGACCTCACCCCGAGCCAGTTGCGGCAGATGGCTGCTCAAGAGGAGCGCACTACCATCTACGGGAGCGCCAGTTATATCACTCGGATAAGGTCGCGAAGCGCCAAGTTCACGGAGGTCGCTCTAGGCGGCCTAACCCCTAGCCAAGAGGAGACCATCAGGGCGGTACGAGAGCACCTAAAGGGACGACGCCTCATCTCCATCGACCGCACCATGTGTCTGGAATCTTCCAGTCGGCTGGCCTGTCGCCTCTATGTGGCCGCCGAGTTCGCCCGCCTCCCTTATATGTGGGGTACTACCCTCTTCCCCTCCTCAGGGAGGGAGCCGGACCTCCTGGTGATAGACCTGCCCGACTGGGGGGAGAGGAAGGTGATAGTGATCCCCGAGGAGGGGGTTACCTATCTCTTGGGCACCGATTATATGGGGGAGATAAAGAAGGCCTTCTTGCGCATGACCATGTATGAGGCCAAGAAGAAGGGGTGGCTGGGGCTCCACGCCGGGAGCAAAGTGATCCGCATCAGGGATCCGCAGGGTCAAGTGGTAGACAAGGGAGCCATCTTCTTCGGCCTGAGCGGCACCGGGAAGACTACCCTGGTCTGTCACCACCACTGGCTGGAGGGGGAGGAGGCGGTAGTCATCAGGCAGGACGATGTGGTCCTCCTGAGGCCGGACGGCTATTGCGTGGGGACGGAGGACAACTTCTACATAAAGACCGAGGGGTTGGAGCCGGTGGGCCAACCGCTCTTATATAACGCCGCCGTGAGACCCCGGGCCATCTTGGAGAACATCATGGTTCATGAGGATGGCAGGGTCGATTTCTTGGATTATACCTTGACCTCCAATGGGCGGGGGGTGGTCTGGCGCTCGGAAATGGCCTATACCGATGGCCAGATAGACCTCCCCCGGGCCGATTTGGTCTTCTTCATCACCAGGAGGGAGGACGTGGTCCCCCCCATAGCCCGCTTGACCCCAGAGCAGGGAGCGGCCTTCTTCATATTGGGGGAGTCGATAGAGACCTCCGCCGGCGACCCCTCCCAGGCCGGGAAGTCGCGGCGGGTGGTGGGGACTAACCCCTTCATCGTGGGGCCGGAATATGAGGAGGGAAATTACTTCCGGAAGTTCCTGAGGTCCAACCCCGATATCCAATGTTTCGTCCTCAACACCGGCCGGGTGGGTGGGCCCCAGGGGGAGAAGATCACGGTGATAGATTCCACGGAGATGATCAAGCAGGCCGCTCGCGGGAGGGTAAAGTGGGAGGTCGACCCTCATTGGGGCTATGAGGTAGCCACAGAGGTGGAAGGGGTCGACATGGGGAGGTTCGACCCGCGACGGTTTTATAGCCAGGGGGAGTACGAGGCTCTGGTGGAGAGGCTGCGGGCGGAGAGGAAGGCTTGGCTGGCCAAATTCGAGGGGCTAAATCAGGAAATAGTGGCGGCCATCCCCTGAGGGGAGATGATCTAAGTTACCAGCAGGCCTTGGGATTGCTCTCGGAATATCTACCTCCGGGGGAGGAGGCTTATGAGCATTGTCTCTGCGTCTCCCAGGTGGCGGAGAGGATCGCTTTGGCGGTTGAGGAGAAGGTGGCCCTCGACCTGGAGTTCGTCCGCACCAGCGCTTTATTGCACGATATAGGTCGCGCCCTGACCCACGACGGAACCTTTCACTGCTGGGAGGGTTATTTTTAATGACTAGGTTGGGTGCTCCCCGCCACGCCCGAGTTTGCCTGGCTCACGGCTACGCCGGGCTGAGCGGCGAGGAGGCTTCCCTATTAGGGTTGCCGGCGGAGGATTTTCGCCCCCGGACCTGGGAGGAGAAGATCGTAACCCTGGCCGATGGCTTGGTGGAGGGAAACCAGGTGGTCGATCACCGCAAGAGGGTAAGAAGGGTGTATGAGCGTTATCGGGCTAAGGGTGCGGACCGGGTGACATTAAAGATGATCGAGGCCATCGAGGATAAAATCGAGGGCCTCATCGAAGAGGTGGAGGGAGTCACCCAGCGTCCCCTGGAGGAGATTCTCCAGATTTAACAGGGATGGTCATGGCTAAGGCGAAAACTGGTGTCTGTCAGATAGAGATAAACTACCGCTGGTGCAAGGCCTGTGGGTTGTGCATAGAATTTTGTCCCCTTAGGGTGCTGGAAGAGGATGAGGAGGGGAAGCCTAGGGTGGTCAAGCCGGAGGCCTGCACTAACTGTAAGTTGTGTGAACTCCACTGTCCCGACCTGGCTATTTGGGTAGGGGAGGAAGGCTCGTGAGGTGGGAGGTTAGGCTATCGGGCAAGGGGGGGCAGGGGCTGATCCTGGCCGGGCTGGTCCTCAGCGAGGCCGCCTTGCGGGCCGGCTATCGGGTGGCCATGAGTCAATCCTATGGCCCCCAGGCCCGCGGGGGCACCTCCCGCTCCGAGGTGGTGATGGCTGACGAGGAGATATATTATCCTCGGGTGGTCAGCCCCCATATCTTACTCCTCATGAGCCAGGAGGCTTGCCGCCAATATGGCCGTGACCTCCGCCCCGGAGGGACGGTGATCGTCGATTCCAGCCAGGTGGAGGGTTACCCTGAGGTAGAGGGGCGAGTGATCGAGCTCCCCATCACCAGACTGGCCAGGGAGGGGGCCAAAGCGAATGCGGCCAACATGGTGGCCCTGGGCGTCCTCGGCGGAGCCACCGGCTTGGTATCCTTGGAGGATCTCAAGGCCGCCCTCCTAGCCCGGGTGCCTCCGGGAACGGAGGAGTTGAACCAGAAGGCCTTGGAATTGGGCTGGATGGAGGGGGAGAGGACGAGGAAGGGGTGAGCGAACTGGCTCCCCCTTGAGGAGCGAGGGGCTATCCTCCATGATAGCGGCCTTATTCTTCTTGCTAACCTTGATCAGTTGGTGTTACTGGGCCTTCGCCTGGTGGTGCGTGCGGGCCTTTTTCCGCGTCCCTCAGAAAATGAAGGCCGATTTCACCCCCCCGGTATCGCTCCTCAAGCCGGTCAAGGGGCTTGATCCCCAGGCCTATGAGAATTTCCTCTCCTTCGCCCAGCAGGATTACCCGGAATATGAGATCCTCTT
>CAYUAM010000097.1:0-7241 GCA_964442805.1 uncultured Anaerolineales bacterium
AGCCGAGGCCATCGCGCAGATACTGTGCGATGCTGGCGCTAAGGGTTCACCAGCCGCAGTGGGCTTGCGGCAGCGACTGCTTTCCATGCGCTGTGCATGGGCTCGGGCGCCTTCCTAAGTCGGCAAGGCTCTCCAAACCAGGCGGGCTGGCATAACAACTAGACTCAGGCCCAGATCAAACCCATTCTCGCCCGTTCTCTCAGGAGATTCTCCGAGCGGAGGTATCAGCACAGGGCCGGGGTGATTTCGAAGGGTCAAAGAGGGTCTCTTGGACGATCCTATACCTAAGAAGCCCCTGGAAATGGGGGTCTCCGGAGGGTTGGCATAATAGTCAACGATAAAGCCAGTGAGTCGCCTCAATCCTAACTCAGAAGGGGCTGCTCTTGCTGGGATGCGCTCGTGGTCTATCAAACTGTCTGACTCTGGTGAAGCGGGCAAGCTAAACTCAACCTTAACTTTGCACGGGCATCAGCCTGGTATAATGACTTTGCGATACAATCGAATAGAACTTTTCATCTCCCCTACCCAGCGGACACGACTCCAAAAGGGCAACCTCGCTGAAAAGCGGGCGCAAAGCCACGAGTCCGAGGATCGTCAAGAAAGCTCGGCTGCCCAAGAGGGGTGTTGCGTGGGCAGGGGGACCCTCTCGCGTGGCAATCATCAAGTGTGAAGGCCAGCGACGACTATTTGCGCATGAGCCCAGCGCGGCCAGACTTGTTGCTCGCTGCTCAGACGTTGGGTCAGCCATTTGGCCACAGTGACGATAGACGGGTCATAATGGCTCTGCTTGGAGGGGGCTCCTTGACAGAGGCAGTAATGGCAGAGAGACTATGTGGAAAGGAGGTGACATAGATGCTGTGGTTGCCTCAGGAAGAGGGCCAGGGTCTAGTTGAGTATGCGCTCATACTCGTATTGATAACCATTGTTGTGCTCGCCATTCTGATTATCCTGGGGCCACAGATTGGCAATGTCTTCTCACGGGTAACTAGCGGATTGCAGAGCGCCGGATAGATCGCAAGTAGGGTCCATCAGAGCGGATATGGCCCCTTTGACCTCCCGTCGAAGGGGTCTTCCCTCTCAACCTAGATCTGGTAAAAGCGGTTGATAGCGAGAATAGACTGCTGGTGGACGGTCCTGTGTTGGTGTAACACGCGACCCAAGGAAACGCCCTCGACATCGACCGGAGTCATCGTGCCTCTTGCCAAGTCATCGGCAATGCTTCATGAATCGACCAACAGCCCTTTCCATCCTTCCTCGGAAGGCGCTGTTGCTACCAGGACCATCAAGCTCCCGCGAGCCCTTACCTTGAACAGTTCCCTCGGGATAGCTATTCCAATCTTCGGAAGCCCTCCGGGGGGCCTCCGGAGGCTCAGGAGAGGGCGGGAGAGGCATTGGGAGAGAGAATCTGAAGGTGTCAGGGCAAGGCGATGGAGACAGTGATGGGGTCTTCTTCATCGCTTGGGTGGTTGCGCGAGGCTAGTCTTCGGCAGGCGGAACAGAGCGCCGCACCCGTTTTGTCCCGCCTCGGCGACGCTTGCTCTCTAGCCGTTGCCTCTTCGATGCAAGCGTTGGCCTTGTCCTACGGCGGAATTTGGGCTTCTCCGCCGCCTTGCGGATCAACTCGATCAGCCGATCGATCGCGTCTTGACGATTCTGATCTTGTGTACGAAAGCGCTGGGCCTTGATAATCAGCACGGCCTCTTGGGTAATCCGGCTGCCAGCCAGATGAACCAGGCGTTGGCGAACGTCATCCGGCAAGGATGGTGAGTTGCCCACATCGAAGCGTAGCTGGACGGCCGTGGCCACCTTGTTGACCTTCTGCCCCCCGGGTTTCGAAGCGCGCATGAATTCCAGTTGGATTTCGCTCTCGTCAATTGCGATGGAAGGCGTGATTTGAATCATCTCTCTGGCCCACGTCGAACATCGGTGTACTTAATTGACGGCCTGTCAGAAAGAGGAGAACAGTGCGACTCTGCCAGTCCAATCACCACCAGCCGAGAATCCCTCTCTGCCTGCCGCAGAAGAGAGGGCCATTCCTCGCCACTGGCCTCCTCCTTGCTTGAGACAACGGCCCAGATCACGGATCTAGGGCTCATCTTCCTGGAACCACCGTGCGTCTTCTTTCCCAGCGAAGGAGTATCCCAACCCGCGGTGAGTGATGATGACCCGGGGAAGCGCTGGGTCTATCTTCATCTTCTTGCGGAGACGGAAAATGTAATGAGAGGCTTCAGGCCAAACTTGAGCTGACGGCCCAAGCACAGCGACTAGAGCACATTTGCCAGGCCATAGGCTCAGAACTTAGCGACCCATCCATTGAGAGAAAGCGGGAGATACTTGAGGCCCTTGGCCTTCGTGTGCGCCTTAGGGAGGATAGCTCCTACGAGTGCTTTGGTGCCATACCCAGTATTTGTCAGTTGTTGCCAGCCTCTCTCCTCTGGAGCCGCCAAATCTTCAGGTATTTCACCCCCTCATAATAAGCCATGAGCAGGCTCAAGAGCAGGCCATGTCCCCCATCCCTATAGCCTTGCAGGGTAATATACCTTCTTCTGAACTCCCTACAGGGTTGGAGGACAAGATTCCTTACTCTGGCCCTCTCGCCCCCTCGAAAGAGGTAGGCAGCCTCCATCTCCGTATATCTGTTCTGCCGCTCGATGAACTGGCCGATGTTATCGTAGTTGTAATGGACGAGGGGACTTTTCAGATACCCCTGGGGGCCGTCGAGGATCACTAATTCATGGACCTCCCGGTCCTCATCGTATCGGGCCTTGTCTTTGAGAAAGAGGCGAAGTTGGTAGTCGGGGTACCAGCCGGCATGGCGGATGAGCCTCCCGAAGATATAGTTGTGGCGGGGTATCCAGAAGCCGGCCTTTTCCGACTGGGCTATGGCCTCTTGGACCTCGTCGCTTGACTCCTGGGAGACCCTCTCATCGGCGTCCACGAAAAAGGCCCACTCTCCGCGGGCCAACTCCAGAGCCGCATTCCTCTGGCGGGGGTAGGTGTCGAAGGGGCGATATTTGACCCGGGCCCCCATCTTCAGGGCCAAGGCCACCGTCTGGTCCTCGCTCCCCGAATCTAAGACTAGGATCTCATCGGCCCACTTCAGCCCCTCCAGGCAAGGGGTTATGTTCCTCTCCTCGTCCTTGGTGAGGACGATGGCCGATATGGTCATGGCAACTCCAAGACCCGCCGGTAAGCGCCGAGGCGCTCCTCTAGTTCTTGCTTGGTGATGAGCCCTTGGCTAGTCGCTCGCCGGGCCTTCATCATCTCCCGCCGCACCCCCAGCCCTACGATGAAGCGAGCCAACCCCCTGAAAAGCGGACCATAATGCTTTCGGTAGAGGCAGTAGCGACTCTTATGAAGTTCCACGAACATGGCCTCCCGGAAGCGAGAGGTGCTGGCAGCCCCGTAATGCACGATCTCCGCCCTAGGGAGGCAGAAGATTTCCCACCCAGCCTTCTTGACTCTAATGCACCAATCTATCTCCTCACAATACATGAAGAACCCTTCATCCAAGAAACCTACCTCTTCCACCACCTGGCGTCTGGTCATCATGGCTGCACCGAGGGGGTGACCCACGGGAAAGGGCTCCCTTTTCTCATAGAGGGCCTTGGGGTAGCGTCCATTGAGGCGGGAATTTAGAAAGCGATGGTTGAGAGGGAAGAAATCCAAGAAAATCATGGGAAGAGTAGGAAAGGTGAAGGCGGAATGTTGGAACTTCCCGTCGGGATAGAGGAGTTTGGGCCCCACCACCCCCGCTCGGGGGTTCTCAGCCAAGAACTTCACCATCTGAGGCAAGGCATCCCTCCGCACGATGGTGTCAGGGTTCAGGAGGAGGAGATACTCCCCCTGGCTCTCCTGCAGGCCTTGATTGGTGGCCGCGGCGAACCCCTTGTTCTTCTCGTTCTTCAGGAGGCGGACCTGAGGATACCTCTCCTCCAGCATCTTCGCCGTCCCATCGCGGGAGGCGTTATCCACCACGATGATCTCATAAGAAGGACCCGAGGCCAGGCTAGCCAGCGCGGAACGCAGGCAGCCGGCCAGGAGTTCCCTAGTATTATGGCTGACCACAATAACGGAGAGTTCCATCTAGTAACCTATGGAGATGACCGTGGGGTGCTGGTAATCGTTGACGATACGCACCCCTTCGTGGATCAGGCCCACCCAGAAGTGGGGGCCGGTGCGGGGTGGCGGCTCGTCGATGACTATCTTCCCGCTAACCGTCACCTTATGGCCCGGAAGGAGGTAGAAGTACTTTTGCCCGTCGATGATGCGAGCCTCCAGTTGGTCCTCGGTACCCAGTTGCCAGCGGTAGGGGTAGCGTCGCCCGTAACTGTTTCCCTCGAAATCCACCCCCACCCGGAAGGCCCCATCGGATTCATGGTAACCCAAGGTATTGAAGTTCTGGGTGGCTAGATAAGTGGTCCCCGGAGGCGGGCCGAGGGTGCGGATGGGCACGGAACCGGTGTTCTCCACGATGGCGGTGAAGGTCAAAGTCCCACCCAGGGGGAGGATGGTGGGCTCGAACTCCACGAACTTCACCTCCGCCACCGGCACCCCTCCATCTTCGATGGTAAGGGGGGCTTCCATCACCGTGGTATTACCGGCCGCATCGACGGCCTCCGCCACCACGGTGTAAAGGCCATCGGGGGGCGGAGTGGCTCCCCGGTTGATCCCCCCGTCGTAGTCATATTCCACCAACCCCGGTTCTAACTTCACCTTCCGCGGGCCCACCAGAGGGCTGGATTCCTCCTCCACGCCCCACATCATCTTGGGGACGCCCACGGGGTACCTTCCCCCCTGGGAATCCCGAACATATACCTCCACCTCCGCGGCTTCGCTGAGGCGAAAGTTGATGGCTATGTGATCCCCTATCCCGTCCCGATTGGGGGTGAAACTGCTAGGGAAAACGGTGAAATCCAAGAGTTCGGGAGGGGAACTGTCCGCCCCGCTGATGGTAAGGGGCCTCTCCGCCCTCTCCACCGTCCCGGTGGCCTCATCGGTCACCTCGAAGAGGCAACGGTAGGTGCCATCGGCCAACATCCGCCCCTCGATGACCCCTCCGAAGAGGACCTCATATTCTCCCGGAGAACGAAGGTTGCCCTGCCTGAATGGGTGTTTCCCTCCCGCTTCATCCAGAAAATAGATGTTGAGGCGGGAAGGGCGGGAGAGGGAATACCGGATCCTGGTCACATCGTCCACCCCATCGGCGTTAGGGGAGATGACCGCGGGCGCTACCTCTACGCCGTAGAGGAGAGGCCGGCTCCCGCAACTACCGGCTGCTATTACTAATAAGATAAGTCCCACCACCCAACGTCGCATAAGTCGCTCCTAACCATGGGAAATTTACCAGATAAGGGCGTCCTAGTCAAATTCACTCTCCCACCCGGATGACCGTGGGCAGAAGGATGCGGTCATCCACCACTTTTCCCTCCTGGTCGAAGACTGGTAGACGGTCGCCGCTATCGGCCTCATACATCCCCACCTCCAGGAGATATTCGCCTGGAGGGGCATCCTTGTCGACCACCAACTCATATCGATCGGCGATGTACTCACCGGGCACCCAGCCGGTGGTCGGCCGCGCCCCTCCCTGGGGCGGGCTGTCCTTTTGGGCCCGCACTTGATTCCCGCCATCCAAAAGGTGGGTGAAGACGGTGTAGGATTCCTCCAGGGGGGCCAAGGCCTGCCAATAGAGGGTAACCACCAGGGTGCCTCCCGGCCTCACCCTCTCCGTCTCCAAATCGTAGCCCACCAGCCTCACCAACCCGCCCAGGCTCCCCTCCGGCAAGGGGTATTGCGGAGAAGGCGGCTGGAAAACCCTCTCCGTCTCCTCGATATCGAGGGAGAGAAGGACGATCTCCGGAGCCACCGGCTCCCCCTCTTCATCCAAAAGTTCGAGGCGGACCTCGGCTTTCCCAGGCTTGGGTTGGATGGGCCAGGCAGGGACGGTGTAATCATACTGTCCCCGTATCACTTCTCCCTCTTGCCAGCGGGAGGTAGGGTAAGCCTCGCTGCCGATAGGATATATATCGCCCTCCATCGATTGGCCCCCGGCGTCAACCAGCCGCAGGCGGAAAGCGTAGTCTCGCTCCATCGAAGAGAGGGCCTGCCAGAAGAGGGTGAAGGCCATGGTATCTCCGGGCTGAAGGGTTCCCGGGGGCCAGTCGTAGCCCAACAGGGCCAACCCCTCCCAAGTGGCTTCTAAAGGAGAGGCTATCTCCACCTCCTGAGGGGAGGCCAAACCGGAGGCCACGATCTGAACCTCGCCTACCACCTTACTCTTCCCCAAGGGCGTCCCCTTCTCATCCCAGACGTCCAGCCCCCGGGGGTCCTTCTCGGTGTAAAGGCCCACCTCCAGTTGATACTCCCCCGGCGGGGTCCCGGGGAGGGGCTCAAGAACGTGTCGCCCGAAGAGCACCTCCCCTGGCCGCCAACGCATGGTGGGGTACCAGTAACTGGCCGGCCGGGCGTCCACCCGCCCCCAATAATGGCCCTCCTGGTCGCGTAGACGAAGGGAGACCTTGTAATCCTCCCTCAGTTCTTGCGCCCCCTGCCAATAGAGGGTGATCTCCAAATCTTGGGTCTCTCTCTTTGAAGAGATGCTATACCCCAAAAGGGTAACCTTGTCCTCGAAATTCACCCTCGCCGGGTGGTCGATCTGGGGTTGGCTGGAGAAGTTAAGGTCGGGGGGCAAAGCATAATGGCGTAGTTTCAGCCCCCAGAAGCCGCCCTCCACCGGTAGAGGCTCCCCTTCCTCCTCCAACATCATGGTGAGGAAGCCGTTGGGATCCACCACCTCATCCTGCCACAAGAGGACCCAGACTCCCTTTTTCCCCTTCAGGATGCGGTTCAGGTCGTCGGCCAGGCTGTAATTTAGGACCCTTTCCGTGGAGAGGGTGGGCTCATCGGGTATGGGGTACCAATTATCCCCCTGGTAGTAGTAGGTGAAAACGGGAAAGAGATGGCCCGAGGTGAGGATGACCACCTCACCGTCTTGGATATGAGACTGGATGTATCGAGCCGCGCTCCGGAAATCGTCCTTGGTGAAGCGTATATCGTAATAGTCATTGAAATCGGCATAGGCCGAGGTGGCAGAGACGAAGAGGAAAGAGGCCACCGCCAGCAACTGGAAAGCCATCCCTGTCCACCCTTTGGCCTTTCTCCTCCCCTCCCAGAGGAGGCCCAAGGCCCCCCCTATCAGGAGGAAGAAGGCCGGCGAGGCCAAGAGGAGGTAGCGAGGGTGG
>CAYUAM010000098.1:0-7212 GCA_964442805.1 uncultured Anaerolineales bacterium
CCTCAGAGCGGCCCCTTCGATGACCAGGAGCCAGGAGCGCTCCAGGGCCTTAGCCGAGAGGGTGAGGATATGGGGTTCGGCCAGGGCGGACCAGCCGAAGGCTTGCCCCGGCTTCATCACCTCTATGGTCAGGCTCTTTCTCCTCAACTCGTAAGGCCAAGGCTGGACCTTCATCTCTAAAGCCACCTTGCCTCGCCAAAGGAGATAAAGGTTCTTGGCTTCACTGCCCTCCTCGAAGATGACCTGGTCGGCCTCATACCTCTCCTCCCGACACAAGCGGGCTATCCTCTCCAACTGGCCCTCTGTAAGGCCCTCGAAGAGGGAAAATCTCTTCAAAAGTTGAACCGGGACCATAAGCCCCTCCGCCCATGAAGGGCCCTTCTTCTATTCCATTCCGAGACGCAGGTCATCCCTTTTGATGGCACGCGGGCCGCCATCCCGGCCGGTGGACCAATCCCTAGCCGGGATGATCTCCTCCAATAGTTCCAACTCCCCCCTGGCTTGGAGACGCTCGTATATCAGTTGCCAGGCACAATCCACCTGGGGATCGATCTCGCACCTACCGCCTTGGGAGCCGCCACAGGGGCCATTCAGGAGGCTCTTGGCGCAACGGGCGATAGGACATATGCCGGCCGTTCGGTCCAGGATGCAATTCCCACAGGCGGCGCACCTCTCCGTCCAGACCCCCTGTTCCTCGGGCAGGCCCAAGAAAGAGGTGTTGAGCCCTGGCACCACCTTGGCCTTGGGAAAGCGTTCGGCCAAAGCCTGGACCCCTATGCCACAGCCCAAGGAGAGGACCAGATCGTGCTCCTCCACCGGCTTGGTCAGGGCCTCCAGGTATTCCCACTCGCATTGGCGCTGAACCGTGGCCTCAGAGGCCACTAACTTTTTGCCCTCCAACTTGCTGGCCATGCGCAGGGCCGAGGCCAAGATCCTCACCTCCTTCTCCCCTCCGGCGAAGCAGACGGTGACGCAGGTCCCGCAGCCGACGATGAGGACCTTCCCATGGCCAGCGACCATCCTCTTCATCTCTTCCAAGGGCTTCTGCTCTCCTACGATCATCCCCCATCCCCTTTCACGCCAAATTCAAAATGGCCCGCAGATTCCTGGTCAAGGCGGTTATATCCTCTTCCCGATTGTAGCCATGGGGGGAGACGCGAATATACCCCTTGCCTTGGGCATCCTTGCGGAAGGAGGTCATGACCTTCCTCTCCCTCAGCGCCTGATGGACCTTCTCAGCCCCCTCTAAGGCGAAGGTAACGATGGCTGAGCGGTGTTCCGGTTCCAAGGGACTCGATATCTCCAACCCCATGTCCTTGAGTTCAACGATAAGTAGATCAGTCAGGTAATGGGTCCTCTCTTCTATCCTCTCGATGCTCACCTCCATCAGGAGGGAGAGGGAGGCGCATAGGCCAGCCACCCCCACCAAGTTTGGAGTGCCGACCTCGAAGCGACCAGCATGGGGCAAGAAGGTCAAATCGTAGTTCAGGTAGTTCTCGGCATCGACCACGCTACTGGCCCCGGCATAAGGGGGGATCAACCTCTCTATCAACTCCTCCCGACAGTAGAAGATGCCCACTCCAGCTGGACCGAGGAGCCATTTGGGGGCGCCACAGGAGAGGATATCGATCTGGCACTCCTGCACGTCCAAAGGGATGACCCCCAGGGATTGGATGGCATCCACCACGAGGTAGAGGCCCCGCTCTCGGCAAAGGTGGCCCAGGCCCTTAAGGTCGTTCTTGAAACCAGTCAGGAACTCCACCGAACTGACCGCCACCACCTTCGTCCTCTCGCTTATCTCCTCCTCCAGCCTTCCCAGGTCCAGCCCCCCGCCATGATGGGGGATGATCTTCACCTCCACCCCTCGACGCCGCAGATTCAGCCAAGGGTAGACATTGGCTGGATACTCCATGTCGCAGAAGATGACCTCCTGGCCGGGCCTCAAATCCAGGCTGTGGGCGGCGATGTTGATACCTTGAGCGGTGTTCTGAACAAGGGCCATCTCTCCGGGGGAGGCGTTGATCAGGCAGGCAGCCAGGGCCCGCACTTTCCGATCTCGACTCTTCCATTCCTCCAGGTATAGTACCCCCGCCTGGCGTTCCCTTATGGCCTGAGCCATGGCCTCCACCGTCCGTTGGGGCAAAGGCGACACGGCGGCGTGGTCCAAATAGGCAAACCTTTCGGCGATGGGAAACTCCTCCCTGAACTCCTCTAAATCCATCCTCAACCTCGCAGGGGGCTGGGGCCCAACCCCCTTATCCGTTCCGTCATCTCTGCCACGACCCGAGCGAACTCCGCCCCCATGGCCGAGGACATGTTGTACATCTGAAGCCGCTCCCCTTCCAGGCCGATCTCCTGGAGCAACTTCTGTACCCATCGAACGCGACGCTTGGCCTGGTAATTCCCGGTCTGGAAGTGGCAGTCGCCCTCCGGACAGCCGGCCACCATCACCCCATCGGCCCCTTCCTCGAAGGCATCTAGGATATGCTGCACATCCACCCGTCCGCTGCAAGGGATCCTCACCACGCGGATGTTGGGGGGGTACTGCAAGCGCAGCGACCCCGCCAGGTCGGCCGCGCCATAGGCGCAGTAGTGACAGCAGAAGGCCACTATCTTGGGCTCAAAGTCGGCTCTCTCCCCTTCAACCTCCTCTGCACTCACGCTGAAACAGCCTCCAGGAATAGGGCCCTTTCCTCGGCCCTGATCTGAGCATCCTTGTAATGCATTAGTTGTATAGCCTTAGCCGGGCATTCCGCCACGCAGAGGCCACAACCGCGACAACGGACCATCTCGATCCTGGCCGCGCCCCTTATCCCTCCTACCCCCATGGCCTCATGGTCTATCTGGGGCACCCCAAAGGGACAGATGCGCACACAGGTGAGGCAAGCGGTGCATTTATCGCTCTCCACCACTGCCACTACCCCTCCCACCTTGAGGGATCCCCGGGCCAATATGGTGGCGGCGCGGCCGGCCGCCCCCTGGGCTTGGACGATGGCCTCGCTCACCAACTTGGGGTAATGAGCGGCCCCGGCCAGGAATATGCCATCGGTGGCGAAATCCACCGGCCGCAACTTGACATGGGCCTCCAAGAAGAAGCCATCCAGGTTCAAGGGCACCTTGAGCAGGGAGGCTAACTCCTTGGCTCCCTCGGAGGGAAGGGTGGCGGTACTTAGCACCAAGAGGTCAGGGCGAATGGTTATCTCCTCCCCCAAGGTGGGCTCGAAGCAGGTGATCTCCAGAGTCCCCCCTTTATTCTCCACCCGGGGCTCCTTCCCCTCCTCATAGCGAAGGAAGATGACCCCTTTCTCCCGAGCCTTCTTATATTCCCGCTCCAAGAAGCCATAAGCCCGCATATCTTTGTAGAGGATATAGGCCTGAGCCTGGGGGTTGAGTTCCTTTATCTGCAGGGCGTTCTCCAAGGCCACGGCGCAACATATCCGGCTACAATAATCCATTGGGGGGACACACTGGATCATGGCCGCCTCTCGGATCTCCTCTATCCGGCGGGGGCGCTTGATTATACACTCCTCCAGTTCCCCTTGGGTGAGCACCCTCTCGTCCTGACCGTAGAGGTACTCCGTCCCCTTGTAGTCGCGGCCCCCCGTGGTCACAATGATGACCCCATGCCGGATAGTCCTCTCCTGGCCATCCCTCTCCAGCCGGGAGGTGAAGTTGCCCACAAAACCTTCCACTTCCACCAACTTGGCCCCTTTATGTATGGTGATTAGTTCGTTGCTCTCCACCCTTTCCACCAGGTCGCTCAAGTAGGACTGGGGGTCAGCGCCATAGATATCGTAATGGACTCGGCGCAGGTTACCCCCCAACCGCTCGCTCCTCCCCACCAGATGCACCGGGAACCCTTGCTCGGCTAGGGAGAGGGCGGCGTTAAGCCCTGCTACCCCCGTCCCTATCACCAAGGCCGAACGCTCCACCGGCAACTCCACCCAGTGAAGGGGCTCCAAAGTGGCGGCCCGGGCCACCGCCTTTCTCACTAACTCCTTGGCCTTTTGGGTAGCCTCCTCCCAATGATGAGAGTGAACCCAGGAGCATTGGTCTCGGATATTGGCCATCTCGAAGAGGTAAGGGTTGAGCCCGGCTTGGCGGATAGTATCCTGGAAGAGAGGCTCATGGGTGCGCGGGGTGCAGGAAGCCACCACCACCCGATTAAGCCTATGTTCGGCTATCCTCTCCTTTATGATCTCCGTGGAATCCTGGGAGCAAGTATAGAGGCTATCCTCGGCGTGAACCACATAGGGTAGAGCGCGGGCGTAATCGGTGACCTCCTTCACGTCCAAGAAGCCGGCGATGTTGGAGCCACAATGGCAGACGAAGACCCCTATGCGAGGCTCCTCCCCCTCTACCTGGCGCTCCGGGGGGTATTCCGGCTCTGCGGTGAGGCTCCCTCGCCCCGAAGCCAAGAGTTGACCAACCTTGGCCGCGGCTGCGCTGGCCTCGGTCACCGTCTCCGGGATATCCTTGGGCTCCACGAAGGAGCCGCAGGCGTAGACCCCCAGGCGGCTGGTGACCAGGGGATCGAAGGTGGGGGTGAGACAGAAGCCGTACTCATCCAGGGCCAACCCCAAATTCCGTCCCAGTTCCCTCACCTTAGTCGAGATCTCCATCCCCACCGAGAGCACCACCAACCCATATTTCTCCTGTCGTAACTGGCCATCTTCAGCCTGATATCTGATCCAGAGGTCTTTGGTCTGCGGCTCTTCCTTCACCGCCGAGACTCGACAGCGGGTGTATTGGACCCCATATTTCTCCCTAGCCCGCCGGTAATACTCCTCATACCCCTTGCCGAAGGCCCGCAGGTCCATCATGAAGACCTGGCAATCGATGTCCGGGTGGTGCTCCTTGATCAAGATGGCCTCTTTGGTGGCATACATGCAGCAGACGCTGGAACAGTAGTCGTGCTCCTTATCCCGCGAGCCGATACATTGCAGGAAGGCCATCCTCCCAGGATAGGCTCGATCAGAAGGACGCTGGACCTGGCCGCTGGTGGGACCGGAGGCGGAGAGCATCCGCTCCAACTGCAAACTGGTTATCACATTAGGGTAGCGGCCGAAGCCGAACTCGGCCGATTTTCGGGCGTCATAGGGCTCGTAGCCGGGAGCCAGGAGAACCGCCCCCACTTCTAAGGTCAACTTTCGGGGCTTCTCTTCGAAATCGATGGCTCCCCTTTGGCAAGCCTCCACACAGGCCATGGTGCATTTGCCCCGCTTAAGGTATAGACAGGTCTCAGGGTCCACCATGGCCTTAAGGGGCACGGCCTGAGGGTAGGGGATGTAGATGGCCCCGCGGGTTCCCAAACCAGCGTTGAACTCCGAAGGGATGACCGTCCGACGGACGCAGGAACGAGCACATTCCCCACAGCCGGTGCATTTCGCGAGGTCGACGTAGCGAGGGTGGACCAAGATCTTGGCCTTGAAATGGCCGGCCTGCCCCTCCAAACCTACCAGTTCGGCGTTGGTGATGATCTCGATATCCTGGCGGCGGCCACACTCCACCAGTTTGGGGGAGAGGATGCACATGGAGCAATCGTTGGTGGGGAAGGTCTTGTCCAGCTGAGCCATGTGTCCCCCGATGGCTGGCCCAGCCTCCACCAGGTATACCTTCAAGCGGGCCTCAGCCAGGTCGAGGGCGGCTTGTATCCCTCCAATGCCGCCTCCCACCACCAAGGCCGCCCCTACCTTGTCCGCCATCCCACGCTCCCCTGACTTATATAGAGGTTAATTATCCTTCAGGCACAGGAGGGATGAACCCCTCCCTCATCAGGAGTTGCGTCTCCTCCCGAGCCCGCCTTATCATGGCCTCGGCCCGCTGGAAGAGTTGATCCCTGGTCAACTGAAGGCGAGCCACCCCCTGCTCCTGGGCCTTCATAGCCACCGCCACCGCCTCGCGAGGGAAGACCTCCCATTCGTCCATGTTGGGGATGATGTAATCCTCTTTGAGTCCCTTGTCCGCGGCGGTCTTGGCCAACTCGTAGGCCGCGGCGATACACATCTCATCGGTGATAGTCTTGGCCCTCACGTCCAAGGTTCCGCGGAAGATGCCGGGGAAGCCTAAGGAGTTGTTCACCTGGTTGGGGAAATCGGAACGGCCGGTGGCCACCACCCTGGCCCCCGCTTCCTTGGCCACCCAAGGCCAGATCTCGGGGATGGGGTTGGCGCAGGCGAAGACGATGGGCTCTTTAGCCATATCGGCCACCCATTCTGGCTTTATGGTATCGGGATCCGGCTGGGAGAGGCCGATCACCACATCGGCTCCCCTCATGGCCTCGGGGATGCCCCCCTCCACGTCCTCGGCATTGGTGACCTGGCACATTTCCCACTTCTCCTTGTGGCTCTTCCTCAGTTCCCTCCGCCCCCGGTGCAAGGTCCCTTTGCTATCCACCATAATTATCTTGCCCGGGTCTGCCCCAGCGGCCATGATCACCCTGGCCACGCAGATATTGGCCGCCCCCGCGCCAATCATGGCTATCTTGACCTCGCCCATCCCCTTGCCCACCAATTTGAGGGCGTTGATGAGGCCAGCCAAAGTGACCGCCGCCGTCCCCTGCTGGTCGTCGTGCCAGACGGGGATCTCCATCTCCCGGCGGAGGGTCTCCAGGATATAGAAACATTTAGGTTGAGAGAGATCCTCCAGGTTTATCCCCCCAAAGGAAGGTTGAAGCCACTTGACGGCGGTGATGATCTCATCGGCGTCCTTGGTGTCGAGGCAGATGGGAACGGCGTCCACCCCTCCCAGGTATTTGAAGAGGAGGGCCTTCCCCTCCATCACCGGCATCCCCGCCTCGGGGCCGATATCTCCCAGGCCCAGGACCCGCGTCCCGTCGCTCACCACCGCTATGGTGTTCCATTTGTTGGTGTATTCATAGGCTAACTCTTTGTTCTCGGCAATGGCCCGACAGGGAGCCGCCACCCCCGGGGTGTACCAGATGGCGAAATCGTTGAAATCCCTTACGGCGCACTTGGAGACCATCTCGATCTTGCCCCCATAGTAGGGGTGCAACCTCATGGCCTCCTGGGCCGGTTTCTTGGCCTTGGCCAGAAGTTCCTCTTTGGTCAGTTTTTTCTCCATCTCCTATAACCTCAGGTAAGAATCGGCGTAGATGACCTCGTTTTGCAGGATCTGCACCGTTTTCCAGACCGCCACCTGTTCCGGATCGTAGACGGACTGGATAGAGCCGTCTTGGCACACGATGTAGAG
>CAYUAM010000099.1:0-7212 GCA_964442805.1 uncultured Anaerolineales bacterium
CCCTTCTTGGATACCCTCTCTGAGCTGTTCCTTTTCCCTGGGGCTAGGGAGGCCTCCCTGGCCGTGGTCAGAGTGGGCATAGACTGGAGAGGGCAGAACATGAGGCTACTAGGAGCGCTTAGACGCCGCCTCCCCGAGATCGAGGCCCCCACCCTCATCATCTGGGGAGCCCAGGACCGCCTCATCCCCCTAGCCCACGCCCAGGTTGCCTGCAAGATGATAAAGAACTCCAAACTGGTGATCTTCGACCGTTGCGGCCACGTGCCTCAGATGGAGAAGCCTCAGGAATTCAACCAGGCGGTCTTAGACTTTCTTAAGTGAGGAGAAAAATCATGGCTCATCTCTACCCTGGCCGGCTCCTGCGCATAGATTTGGAAAAGGGGAGCTGGGAGAGGGAAGAAGTAAGGGAAGAAGAGGTTCGCGGCTACCTCCTGGGCAGCGGCCTGGCCGCCAAGATCTTCTACCAAGAGATGGACCCCGCCTTGGATCCCTTAGACCCCAGGAGCCCTCTCCTCCTCATGGACGGCCTCCTCACCGGGACCATAGCCCCCGCCTCCTGCCGCCTCTCCGTCTGCGGCCGCTCCCCCCTCACCGGCATCTGGAACGAATCACTGGTGGGCGGCTACTTCGGGGCCCAACTCCGCTTCGCTGGCTACGATGGCCTCATCATAACCGGCCGCGCCCCCAAGCCGGTCTACCTCTGGCTGGAAGATCAAGAGGTGGAGGTACGGGATGGCTCCTCCCTTTGGGGGCTGGACAGTTATGAGACCACAGAGAGGGTACAAGGGGAGACCGATCCCCAGGCCCAGGTGGCCTGTGTGGGGCCAGCGGGGGAGAACTTGGTAGCCCTGGCGGGGATAGTCTTCGGGGGAAAGGAGAGCCGCCTGGCCGGACGAGGGGGGATGGGCGCCCTCATGGCCTCCAAGAACCTCAAGGCCGTGGCCGTGAAAGGCAGCAGCCGTCCCACCTACTATGACCCAGAGGGCTTCCGTCGAGTCGTCCGGGAGGCCAACGTCTGGATTAAGGATAACTCCCTCTCCCTGTCCAAACTTGGCACTGCCGGCGGGGTGCCCAACACGGAACTATATGGGGACCTCCCCCTCAAAAATTGGCTCTTGGGCTCCTGGAAAGAAGGGGCGGAGAAGATCTCGGGACAGCGCATGGCCGAGACCATCCTGGCTGGCCATTACCGTTGCTTCGGCTGTCCCATCGGCTGCGGCAAGGATATCGAAGTAAAGGAGGGGCCCTACGCAGGGTTGAAGGGACACGGCCCGGAATACGAGACCTTGGCCGCCTTCGGCGGGCTCCTCCTGAACGATGACCTAAATAGCATCGCCAAGATGAACGACCTCTGCAACCGCTACGGCTTGGATACCATATCCACCGGGGCAACCGTAGCCTTGGCTATCGAAGCCTACGAGAAGGGACTGATAAGCGAGAAGGATACGGGAGGGGTCAAACTGGCCTGGGGGGAACCGAGGCCCATCATCCAGATGGTGGAGATAATAGTATGCCGAGAGGGCATCGGCGACCTTCTGGCCCGCGGAGTGCGGGCCGCGGCCCAGGAACTGGGAGCGCCAGAGTTGTCCATCCAGGTCAAAGGTCTGGAACTCCCCATGCACGACCCCCGGGCCTTCGTCAGCATGGCCGCCAATTACGCCACCGCCAACCGGGGCGCTTGCCACCTGGAAGGGCTAACCTACTGGTACGGCTACGGAGTTAAATGGCCCGACTGGGGCTACGACGGGGAGGCCGATCTTCACTCAAGCCAGGGCCAAGCCAAGGTGGCTTACGATTTCCAAAACTACCTCGGCGTTTACAACCCCCTCGGGTTATGTAAATTCATCGCCAAGGCCGGGGTGGAGCCCAAACATTTGGCGGAGTGGGTCAACCTCGCCTTGGGGTGGGATTGGAGCAAAGAGGATATCCTGCGCATGGGGGAGAAACTTTTCAACCTCAAGCGGCTGATAAACCTCCGCCTGGGGGTCAGGGCCGAGGATGATACCCTACCCCAACGCCTCCTCACCCACCCTCGCCCCTCCGGTATGGCCGAGGGCGTCCTCCCTGACCTCAAACTCATGCTCAAAGAGTATTATGAGTGGCGAGGCTGGACCCCGGAGGGGATACCACGAGAGGAGAGGTTGAAGGAACTGGGTTTAACCTAGTCCGCTTATTGACCGGAGAGCGATGCCAGGTACCGACAGGATGGCAAATGGCGTTAGGAGTGCCCCCCTTAATACGAATAGTCGCTCACCAGGGCCCCCTGAGCATCGAAGAGGAACACCGTATCTCCGTCGTTATTCCACACCGCATAGCCTTCCCTGCACCAGTATAAGTCGGAGTCGGTATCCGGGCCGCATCCGGTATGAATCCGCACCTCCGCCCCTGCCTCTAGGGTGAAAGGAGGGAAGGTATAACTCCAGCCATATTCGTCCTCCACCCTCCACCCTTCCAAGTCCACGGCGTGCTGACCTCGATTGACGAAACAGACCCACTCTTGGCCCATATTTTTATTGTCGTTGCCCGGAGCGTCGAATTGAGAGCAGGCTGGATCCACCATCACTTCTCCTTCAACAGGAGGCGCAGTTGATGGTGGAGAGGGAGAAACGGTGGGGGTGGCCCAACAACCGACCGCCGCGGCTCGCGCCTCCCTCTCCAGTCGGACGAAGAGTTCCGAGTAGGCCACATCTGGCGGATAGGTGGCCGCCAGGGCGTAGCCTCGACGCACCAACTCGGCGTTCACCAGTAAATCCCCCACATAGACGTAGCGAAGCAGGCGGCCATACCTGTCCTCCTCAGAGACATCCTTGAGCAGGGTGACGATTTGCCCCCCTACTAGTTCCTCGTTCATATCCGTCGCCTCCTCCCCGCAAGGCTGGCCTTGTTCGGGGGCGTTGATGCCGATGTAGCGCACCGAGAAGAGCCTTCCTTCTACCTCCACCTCTATGGTATCCCCGTCGATGACCCTGGTTACCCTCGCCTGAATGCGTCCAGGAGAGGGGTTAGCGGTAGGTGGAGGGGAAGGGGAAGGCGAAGATTGAACGGACGGAGAAGGAATGCTAGTTGGCGCAGGGACTCCGCCAGGGCCCCCAAGCCTGGTTATGGAGAGGCCCAAGGAGAGGCCGGCCAGAAAACAAGAAAGGAGGCCGAGGGCTAATCCCCCTGCTATGATGGCTTGCTTTCTCATCGATCGCCTCTAACTTGACCATTATATCCTCCCCCTCAGGGCTGTCAAACGCTCCTTGACATCGAGGTTAGCGCCAGGCTATAATCAAAAAGTAGGAGATAAACCTTGGATATGGCCAAGATAATGGAGCGCCTGCGGGTCAGCCCAGGTTCTCCTCCCCTTTCCAGCCTCTATATGCTTTCCGGGATGTCGAAGGAAGAGGGAAAGGCCTTCAGCCGGGAATGGCCTTCCCTCCCCGTGGCGCGTCGCCGCTCCATCGTCCGCAAACTGGTGGAGATCTCCGAGGCCAGTTTCGAGGTCGATTTCAGCCTCGTCTTCCGCCTCTGTCTGAGTGATGAAGACGAGGAGGTGCGAGGGCAGGCCCTGGAGGGGCTATGGGAAGACGAGAGCCTTTCCCTCCTGCGCTCCCTTTTGAAGTTGCTAAAAGGCGACCATTCAGCGGCGGTGCGGGCCCAAGCCGCGGATAGTCTGGGGCGATTCGTCCTCAAGGCCGAACTGGAGGAGTTGGATGAGGGCTGGATCGCCGAGGTACGCCAGGCCCTGCTTTCCACCATCCGCGACCCTCAGGAGGCTCTCGAAGTCCGCCGGCGGGCCATAGAGGCCATCGCCTATTGGGAAGAGGAGGGGGTCTGCCAGATCATAGAGGCCACCTACGCTCACCGAGACCGCACAATGCGAGCCAGCGCCCTCTTCGCCATGGGGCGCAACCTCGACCCCCGATGGGGCGATACCCTCCTCCGAGAACTGGAGAACCCCGACCCGGGGATGCGCTACGAGGCCGCCCGGGCTTGTGGGGAATTGGAGTTGAAGAGAGCGGTACCGGCCCTAATCGCCTTGGCAAAGGGTCCCGACCGCGAAGTACAAGAGGTGGCCCTCTGGGCTTTGGGGCAGATCGGAGGGGAGAGGGCGCGAAGGGCTCTCCTGGCCTTCTGCCAAAGCGAGGACGAGGTCCTGGCCGAGGCAGCGGAGGAGGCCCTCTCGGAACTGGAGTTCGGGAAGGGGATCTTCGAGATACCTATCTACGAGGACGATACATAACGGTCCCTCTGTATCTCATCAGTGGCTAGGGGCTTGCTTCGCGCCTACTTTCCTAACCCTCCGGTGTGGCTAGTTTAGAGGCAAGAACAAGTTAAGGGGCCGGAAACCTAAATCTGGGGGGTCGACATTCAGGCTACTATCCAGATACTTCTAACCATCGTCCTTCCCATCTTCATCATCGTAGGCTTGGGTTTCCTCCTGGGACGGCGCGGCTCCATCGATCGACGCTCCCTCTCTCGAGTCATCTTATACCTGTTTAGCCCTTGTCTCATCTTCACCCAGCTAGCCCAGTCCACCCTTAGCCCGGAGACCTTCGGCCTGATAGTGGCCTTCAGCCTGGTGACGACCCTCCTCATGGCCATCCTCTCCTGGGGGGTGAGTAAGACGGCGAGGTTCAATCGCTCCATGGAGAGCGCTTTCCTGCTCAGCATCCTCTTCATAAACGCCGGGAATTACGGCCTCTCGGTCAACCTCTTCGCCTTCGGAGAGGAGGGGCTGACCCGTGCCCTTCCCTTCTTCATAACCAACGCTTTTCTGACCAACAGTCTGGGGGTTTACCTGGCCTCCCGAGGGAAGGCGGAAATGCGCCAGGCTTTGGCCAACGTCTTCAAGATGCCCTTGATCTACGCCACCATAGCCGGATTGGCCTTCAACGCGGCTTCCCTCTCCCTGCCAGCGCCCATCATGCAGCCCTTGGAGATGGCTGGAAAGGCGGCCATACCCCTAATGCTCGTCCTCTTGGGGATGGAACTTTCCCACGCTTCGCTAGGGAATGACCTAGGAGCCATAGGCTTGGCCACCTTCATGAGATTAGTGGTGGCGGCAGGGGTAGCCTTGGTAATGGCCGCCCTCTTCCGCCTGGAGGGGGTAACCAGGAACGCCTGTATCCTGGAGGCCAGCATGCCCACGGCAGTGAGTTCCACCATCCTAGCCGTAGAGTTCGATTCCCGGCCGGAGTTCGTCACCGGGACGGCCCTCATCTCCACCCTGGCCAGCATCGTCACCTTGACTTTCCTCCTGCGCTTCCTCATGGGATAGACATGGGTAAGAACCTGCTCTTCTTCGACTTGGAGACGAAGAGGACCTTCGCCGAGGTGGGAGGAAGGGATAACTTCTGGGCCCTGGGGATGGCCGCGGCGGTTACCTATTCCTCGGCCTCGGGCGGTTACGAGAGTTACCTAGAGAAAGACGTAGAGGCCCTCATGGCGGAGTTGGCCAAGGCCGACCTGGTGATAGGGTATAACCTCCTGCGCTTCGATTACGAGGTCCTGCGGGGGTATGGGCCTCTACCTCCCCTCCCCACCCTGGATATCTTGGAGGAGATATACCAGGCATTGGGCTTCAGGGTGGGGTTGAATGAGGTGGCCCAGGCCACCTTGGGAGCGGGGAAATCGGCCCATGGCCTCCAATCGGTCCAATGGTTCCGGGAGGGTCGGTTGGATCTGGTGATAGAGTATTGTCGCCGGGACGTGGAGTTGACCAAAAGGTTATACGAGTTCGGCAAGGAGAAAGGGTACCTCCTCTTCTGGGATCAGGACCTGGAGGTGGCGAGGAAGATCCCGGTGGCCTGGGGCGACCATGGCCGACTTTGAACCCGCCTATCTGGAACTGAGCCGTAGCGGGGAGTTGAAGCGGCGGGCCGAGGAGGCCCGAGCGCGACTAGAGGAGTGCCGCTTCTGCGGCCGAGAATGTAGGGCCAACAGGCTGGCCGGCGTCGAGGGGGCGGCTTGCCACACCGGAGAGAAAGCCTTGGTCTCCAGTTATAACCCCCATTTCGGCGAGGAATCCCCCTTGGTAGGTTACCACGGCTCAGGGACCATCTTCTTTGCCTGGTGCAACCTGAATTGTCAATTCTGCCAGAACTATGAGATCAGCCAACTGGGCCAGGGCCGAGAGGTGGAGGCGGAGGAGTTGGCCCTGATGATGCTCCATCTACAGAAATCGGGCTGCCACAATATCAATTTCGTCAGTCCTACCCATGTAGTGCCTCAGATATTGGCCGCCCTAGCCTTGGCCGCGGAAAGGGGGTTGCGCATCCCCCTAGTATACAACACCGGAGGCTATGACAGCCTGGAGAGCTTGACCCTCCTGGATGGGATCATTGATATCTATATGCCGGATATGAAATATTCTGACTCGGCCACGGCCCGGCGGCTATCCAAGGTTAAGAACTACCCGGAGGCGAACCGCCGCGCGTTGAAGGAGATGCACCGGCAGGTGGGCGATCTCCTCCTGGATGAAAACGGCATCGCCCAGCGGGGCCTCCTGGTCCGCCATTTGGTCCTCCCCAATGGCCTGGCCGGCACCAAAGAGGTGGTGGAGTTCCTGGCCCAGGAGATATCGCCTCAAACATACCTTAACCTCATGGATCAATACCGTCCCTGCTACCAAGCCCATCGATTCCCCGAGATCGCCCGTCGCCCCACCTCCGAAGAGATAGGGGAGGCTATATCCTTGGCCCGAGAAGCGGGGCTCATCCGCCTCGATGAGCGGCGCCATTGGCTGGTCTTCCGCCTCTAGACCCTTGTGGAGTGGAGACAAGGGTGATATGATTATAAGAAGGGCTTGAGCCCCTTTTTGACGGCTTTTATAGGGCAGATATGGATCCCTTGACTTTGATCTCCAAATACGCCTCCTGGGTCTACCTCCTCTGCGCTTTAGGCGTCCTCCTCTGTTTGAGGGCAGCCGAGGGGGCCAGGAGGGAGCGAAATGCCTCCCTCTTCACCTTGGAGAGGGAAGGGGCTAGTAGGAAGGCCAGGCGAGCCATGGGGCTGATGGTGGTCGTCCTCCTGGTAGCCGGGGCCACCGCCTTCGTCGACTTCTCCCTGCCCCAAGGCAGCCCCAGCCAACATTCCACCACCATCACCCCCATAATCCTGCCTACAGCCACCCATACCTCGCCTCTGGCTACCCCCACCCCCGCTGAGCCCTCGCCCACACATCCGAAGAGCACACGTCTGAACTCCAGTTACGAATTCGTATCTCGT
>CAYUAM010000100.1:0-7170 GCA_964442805.1 uncultured Anaerolineales bacterium
ACAGCGGTGTTTGGTTCTCTCTGTCTCCCCCTCACAAGCGGGACAGAGATAGATGCCTTGCAGGGTAGCCACCAAGAGGCTATCGAAAAGGGAGCCACAGAGGCCGCTCAAGAGGGCCAGGGGCATCATCCAATGAATTTGTAATGAACTGGAGGTAGAGCCGAACATTCTTTCCACCGCCAGAAGCAGGTAGGCCAAGCCTCCTATGACCGCCCCTCCCAAGAGGGTGGCCACGAGACCCCAAAGGGTTACCCCTCCCGGCGTTCCCACGGGCACCACCTTCCCGTTAGTGAGGAGGCGAGGCGGCTTGGGGCTGAGCACCCCCAGTTCCGTGGCCCAAGTATCGGCGGTAACCGCGGCCATGCTCCCCAGGAAAGCGACGAACAGCGCCTCCGCAGGATGGAAATATCGCGTGATAGCCAGGATGGCTCCCAATCCTCCGTTGGCCAAGACCTGCCCCCAGTCCCGCCGATGGCCTTTGGCGAACTTCTCGGCCAGACGCTCCTTCTCCCTCTCCCGATAACGAGAGAAGAGGCTGGAGAGGAAAAAGAAGGCTATTAACAATAGCCCCCAGACCCAGCCTCCCAAACCGAAGGTGATGGTGCCAATCACTACCGCGCTAAAGGCCCCGCTCTTGGAAAGGGCACGGCCCCGGTAAGCCAGGGCCGCTATCAACGAACTCAGGAGCAGCCCAATCACTAGCAACATCTAGAGCCACACCAGCAGAAGATAGAGGAGCCCAGTGGAGAGGAAAGGGACGGTTAGGTTATCCAATCCCCAGGGGGAGATAGCCTCCACCAGGGTGGCTCCCAAGGCTACCAGCAGCGAATAGAGGAAACCCTGAAGGGGAGAGGGGGGGAGCCCCAAGTAAAGGGAGAGGAGGAAGGTTGATAAGGCGCTCAGCAGGAACATGGCTGCTGAACCCTCCAGGGAGCGCTGGCTGCCCAGGAGGCCAAAGCGATGGCGTCCCCAGCGCCCCCCCACCAAAGCGGCAAAAGCGTCGCCCCAGGTCATGGGCATGACTCCCAAGGCTGCGATCCCCTCCTGTCCCCGCGGCCAGAGGAGGGCCAAAAGTATGGTGATGGAGAGGGCGAAATAGACCGTCCCCGGCGTGGAACCTTGGGTATCCATGGCCTTGAAAACGGTGAAGCGATAGAATATGTAGTTCAAGACGACGAAGGAGGCCGTGGGGACCAGGCCCCACCACCAATGGTCGAAGATGAGGATGATCCCCACCACCCAACAGCCGGCGGCGATGTGGATGACCTTGCGGGTGAAGTCTTGAGGCCAGCCCTTCCAAGTCCGCACCGCCTCGGCCAAGCCGATCAAGCCAAAGGCGAAGATATAGGAAAGCGCCAAACCTAAGAGATCTCTTCCCGACATTTATTCTACTCTTCCATGCCCGTGCTTCCCGTCACAAAAAACAAACCTTTTGACTACTAACATCAAAGATCAAGTTTCATCTGACTAGTTATACTCTCCCTCAACTCTTCCACGAACTGGTTTGCAAAGGCTAAGGCTTTCTTTGACTCCTCTTTGGAAATGAACCCCATCCCTTCATAATATAGGCGATGGCGCTTCTCCCGCATCTGATCGAACAGGCTCGTCTGCGAAGCAAACCGGGGACCAAGCGCCAATTTCGTGAAACGAACAACGGTCTTGTGATGCTCCCTACTGCGCGCTCTATAGCCCTTAGAAAACATGAAAGCCTCCGCTGCTGCCAGCACCGCGTCATAGGCGAGGCGGTATGCGTTGTCAAAACTGTTGAGGGCCAGGAGGCCTTGGGCATCGGCCAAGTGCTGAGCGGCGTCTTGCAACCTCCGTCGTATCTGTTGCGACTTGGCTGGAGAGGGCCTAATCAGCCCTTCTCGCTCCAACTCTTGATAGGTCATCTTCACGCCCAATGAGCATGATCCTGGGATTACTCAGGACCTCATCGAGAAAAGGATCGGCCTTATCTCTTCGCTGCCTGAACTCTTCAGGGCTATAGACAACATAGTTGATAGAGCGTCCTATACGTTCTTCCAAGCCCGTTATCACCGGAGCCAAGGCAAGAAGGTCAACCTCTCCCACCAGCATCAAATCTATGTCGGAAGAGGCATCCTCCTTCCCTGCAGCCACGGAGCCATATATGAAAGCCATTTTGATATCGCCCAGGCCCTGCAATGCCTCTCGGAGTAAATCGCCAAGCCCGGCTGTCTTAAGGACCATGCTTTTCAACTCTGGATACAGTGGAAAATTACGATCTAGAGAATAATATTTCCTCCGGCCCCGAGAGCGTACGATCAAGAAGCCAAGCCTTTCCAGATGCCTCAGTTCTCTCTGAACAGCGTAAGGATGTTCTCCTATCTCCCGAGCCAACTCACGGATGTAGAACTCCTCATCAGGCCTGGTAAGAAAAAGAACCAAGAGTTGAACACGAACTTTAGATGAGAATAGACCTTCCAGCACTGGTAAACCTTTGTACAAGGATTTTGTACAAGTGTACAATAATTTTGTACAAGTGTCAAATTGACCTTGTACATCCTTAGATAGGACATACAAGTCGTCGATCTTAGCGCAACTATACCATAATTGGCCTCAAATCTCTGTCTCCGAAAGCGAAAAAGCGGCCTCACCATGGAAGCCGCTCCCTCTCGCTCTCCATCTGATGTCTATCTTTCCGGCTCCAGAACCCGCACCTCGCAGGTACAAAGCCGCTTGAACTTCTCCGCATCGGCCCTCGTGCCCACGAAGTCACCCCAATGCATGGGGATGGCCACCTGGGGCTTAATTATCTCCGCGGCCTGAGCGGCCTCCTCAGCGTCCATAGTAGGGCCGCCCCCCACCGGCAAGAGTGCTATATCCGCCTTGATCCCCTCCATCTCCGGGATGAGGTCGGTATCCCCAGCATGGTAGATGTGGCTCCCACCCATCTCGATGATAAAGCCCACCCCGCCCGCAGCCTTGGGGTGGTTGGGCTTCCTCAGGTTGTAGGCCGGCACCGCCTCGATGGTCACGCCGTCAATAGTTAGGCTATCCCCCGCTTTGACCACCCGCACATCTCCTCGAAATTGGCGGGCACAACTAGCCACAGTGACTATCACCGTCCCCTTCTTCTGCAAGCGGGCCACATCCTCGGGGGAACAGTGATCGTAATGGTCATGGGTGATGCAGATGATATCTGCTCGCTCCGCCTTACTCAACTTCCAGGGGTCGATATATACGACCTTTTCTCCGGCGATCCTGAAACTGGCATGTCCTAGCCAACTAATATTCTCTATCATCCCGGACCCACTTCAAAAGCGGTACAAATCAGAAATTACATCTAAAGGTGATATTCTCGTGCTTGCCGCTGTGCCAAGAGGCGTATACGAAATCCTCCCTTGCGGATCGAGGTCTGGCGCCGGGGTCGCAACTCTCCTTAATGGTTAAATAATAGGTGACATCTGGTCCCATCCCCCCCTCTTCGCTAGCGTATCGGTCGAATTTGAACTCGCCGGGGCCCCATGTGCCCGATCCACTGAGCACACACTCGGTCGGAGGAACAGCGGTCTCGAATTCAAGGTAGACGCCAATGCCGTTGCGTCTATTGCCCGTCGCATCCTCGATATAGCCTTGTATGACTGCAGAGGGTTGCCCCAATTCAGGTTTGCCGGCTGTCGACTGTATCTTGCTCCCGGGCACATAAGTGCAAGCATAGGTCACTGGCGTGGGAGTAGGAGTTGGAGGGATAGGGGTGGCGGTAGGAGGGGGCGGCGCAGGAGGAGGCGTAGAAGTAGGGGTGGAAACAGGGGTAGGGGTCCGGGTGGCGGTGGGAATGGCAGTAGGAGTGTCGGTAGGAACCACCACCGGCGTATTGGTAGCGGTAGGGGTGGCCTCCGGGGTAGGGGTATTGGTAGGCGTAGCGGTGAAGGTGGGCTTGGGAGTCCTGGTGGGGGTAGGCACGGCCGTGGGAGTCTGGGTCAAGCCACCAGCACAACCTGCAACCACTAGGGTGATAGCCACTATAGCCAGGACGATGAACCTGCTCACGATGCTCCTCGCTCCTTTCATCATCTCTTTTGGGGAAGGAAATACAGAAGTGCGAACAGCCTATCTACTCCGGCACCTCGAAGCGATAGCCTACTCCTCGCACCGTGCGGAGATAAATGGGCCGGCGGGGGTCTTTCTCGATCTTCCTGCGCAGCCAGCAAATGTGAACATCTAGGGTCCTGGTATCCCCCAAATAATCGGTATCCCAAACCTCTTTCATCAGAAACTCGCGACTCAGCACCTCTCCCCCATTTCTCATGAAAGCGGTGAGCAAGGCGCACTCCTTAGGAGTCAACCTCACCGGGTTCCTCCCCTTCTTGCTCGCGCGCCGTTTCTCCAGATCCAAGGTTAGATCCCCACTCTTGAGGCAACCCTGTGGCCCTTTTCGTTGCGCGGGGGAAGTTTTCTTCTTAGCCATTCATCGCTCTCACTGGCGATCAAAGCCATATAAAAAATTAAATCGGCTCCCCGGGATAATCCACAAATGGGGAGATAAACCAACTGACCTTTTACAATATACTACAAGGCCGCCCAGATGTCAACCCTTAAAGGCATCGAATTTGGCTCTACGAGAAAAACTCGCGGGCAGGAACTGCCAAAAACTAACTATGGAACAAGGCTGGAGCGAAAAGGCGCTATCTATTGAACACCACAAGGGCCATCGAGTTTCGACGGCCCTTGTTCTCCCCAATTCAGTGACGACCCCGGTCACGATCTTTGGATCGTTGCTCCTTCTCCTCCCTACCAGGAGGGGCTTCCGGCTTCTTCTCTTGCTTTGGCCCCTCCGCTGGGCCCTTGGGTGTCGGTGTGGGAATAATCTCCTTCTCTCCCTTTTTCACCGCTTGGGCGGCCCTTTCGTGGCCTCGTTGGGAGACCTCCATGGCCCTCTCGATGGCTGACTGGGCCTGTTCCGGCACCTGCCCATACACCCTACGAAGCACCTCTTGCTGCCGTGCAGTTAGTTCCATCAACTTGAGGAAGAGGGGCTCCTGTTTCCTCTCTGGGACCTCCTCCACCTCGGCTAGGGCTCTCTCCGTCTCCAGGGCCATATCCTCGACCAGGCCCTCCTCTACCCCTCGATTCCGGTAGGTGATTATCTCTAACTCCTCCGTCCTCTTCCCAGCCAACTCCAAGTGCAGGTCGGCCCTCTCCACGGGGCCTCTGACCACCAGGAAATTTAACCTCTCCGTGGCTCGCTTCACCGGGTAGAGAATATCGCCGGGGAGGCTGGACCGGGCAGCCACGGTCGTTCCTCCGCCCAAGAGAAATAGGGCCAATAGCATGGCAAGGCCAAAGGCCAACCCCTTCGCCCTGGGGGAAGAAAAGGTGGAATCTAACCGCGTCCTCACCCGCTCACGGATGGAAGGTCGAGCCTTTCGACGCAGGCTCTCCGACCTTCGGAGTAGGATGCCTTCCCATCGGGTCACGAAACGCGGAGAGGGCTCGCCAACCATCCCTTGGATTCGCTGGGCAGTCTTGAGAAGGGGCTCTAACTCCGCCTCCTCAGGCAATTGGCTAGCCTGGCCGGAGTGAAGCCGCTCCCAAGCCTGGTCCAGTAACTCTTCCCTATCTTCCACCCTCATCCCTCTCCAAGATGCGCCGCAAGGCGGCCAAGGCTCGGTATTGTAAGGCCTTCACCGCCCCCTCGCTCTTGCCTAACATCCTGGCCACCTCGGCGCTGGTGAAGCCCTCCCCAAACCTCAAGGCCACCACCTGTCTTTGCTCTTCCGTCAACTCTTCCATGGCCCGCCGGAGACGCTCCCTCTCCGCCCGCTCTTCCGCCCGGGCTACTGGGTCTCTCCAGTCCACGACTGCCTCCGCCTTCAGGGACGACCCTACCATTCCTCGTCGGCGAAAGTGGTCCACCACCCGGTCGTGAGCGATGCGGAAGAGCCAAGCGGCGAAAGGCACCCCTCGATATTGAAAAGAGCCTATGCCCTCTAATGCCCTCAGGAATACATCGGCGGTCAAATCCTGGGCCAAATCCTCCTGACCCACCCGGAGATAGATGTAACGATAGATGGGCCCCACATGACGCCTATACAGCAAGGTGAGGGCTTCCGAATCGTAACCCTTAGCCCGTTGAAGGAGCTTCTCCTCATCTTGCACTGAGGGCCCTCGTTATCTTATACCGTTGCAAGAAGGAAAAGGTTACGCCTCCCAAGACTACTAGACACCTCTTCTCGAAAAAGAAGGAAATAAGGGCGATTCCTCCCTTGTCGCCTGTCCCCCTTGAAGCCTCAACTCACCCGGGGCACCCGAGCCAAGATTTGAGAGACCACCTCATAGTTGATGGTGCCCAACCTCTCGGCTACCTCCTCCGCGGTGATCCGCTCCTCCCCTTGCCGGCCTATGAGGACCACCTCATCCCCCTGGCGGACGCCGGGGATATCGGTGACATCGATCATGGACATATCCATGCAGACCGTGCCCACTACCGGGGCCCGTCGCCCTCTCACCAGGACTTCACCCCAGGTACGGGGGCCTCGGCGAAAGCCATCGGCGTAGCCTACGGGGATGACGGCGATGGAGGAGGACCTCTCCGTGCGATAGGAGCAGCCGTAACTCACGTAACTCCCCTCCGGCAACTCCTTCACCTGGGCGATCTGGGTCTTGAAGGCCAGGGCCGGACGGAAAGTGGGGGGGCAAGCCACCTCAGGAGAAGGAGAAAGGCCATAGATGGCAATACCTGGTCGAACCAGGTTGAAATGGGATTCGGGGAGGGCGAAGATGGCTGCGCTATTGGCGGCGTGGACGAGGGGGATATGAATGCCATTCCTTTCCAACTCCCCCAATACTTTCCTGAAGGTGCTCAGTTGATCCAGGGTATACCTGCGGCCCCAGCCAGCCGCTCCGTGAGCATCCTCGGCGTCGGCGATGGCGAAATGGGTGAAGATCCCCTCCAAGATGAGGCCAGGTAATTTCCCAACACGGCTCACGAAAGCGAGGACTTCCTCTGGCAAGAGTCCCAAGCGGCCCATGCCGGTATCCACTTTGATATGAACCTGCACCTGGGAATTTAGGGCCGTGGCCGCTCGAGAGAGGGCCTGGGCCACCTCTTGGGAGAAGATGGTGACGGTTGTGCCGTTGAGCACCCCCTCCCTAGCCTGCCAGGCCGGGGTGTAACCCAAGATGATGATGTGGGCCGATATGCCC
>CAYUAM010000101.1:0-7108 GCA_964442805.1 uncultured Anaerolineales bacterium
TTGGGCTGTTCCCTCCCAGAATTTCGTCTACGCCGACCGGGAGGGCAATATCGGTTACCAGATGCCGGGGCTCATCCCCATTCGAGCCAAGGGGCAGGGGCTCTTCCCCGTGCCGGGCTGGACAGGAGAGTACGAATGGGAGGGGTATATCCCCTTCGAGGAACTGCCCCATACCCTAAACCCTTCCAGCCACTATATCGTAACGGCTAATAATAAAGTCGTGGGCGCCGATTACCCCTATTTCATCTCCCAAGACTGGGCCGTCCATCGGGCCCGCCGTATCATCCAACTCCTGGAGCCAAGAGATAGCCTCTCCATCGAGGATATAAAAGCCATCCAGGCTGATACCTATTCCCTCCCTGCCGAGAAGATATTACCTTATCTTCTGGCCTTGGAGCCGCAGGGTTGGCTCCAAGAGAGGGCCATGAGCCAACTCAAGAAGCGGGATTTGAATGAGGATATAGATAGTACCGGGGCGGGGATATTCGAGGTCTTCTACCTGATGTTGGTGAAAAACGCCTTCGCCGATGAACTGGGCCCTGAACTCTTCGCCGACTACTTAGAGGCGGATACCTGGCACGACCTGGCCCTGGAGGCCATGATGGAGGAGTCAGATAACCTCTGGTTCGACGACATCACCACCCCTCAGCGGGAGGGCCGCGACCAGATCTTGGCTCGCAGTTTTGATGAGGCCTGCGACCTCTTGGGGAGGAGGTTCGGCGATGTGCCCCACGAGTGGACTTGGGGGCGGCTTCACACCGCTACCTTCGAGCACCCCCTAGGCGTGGTCGCCCCGCTTAACCTGATATTCAACCGCGGCCCCATCCCGGCCCGTGGTTCGGGCTTCACCGTGAACGCGGCCAAATTTGACTACTCCCGTTTTGGGGAACCGGACTTGGTGCCGGCGGAGATAGGCCAACTATTCGCCATGACTAGCGGGGTCTCCCAGAGGCTCATCGTCGACCTCAGCGACTTCTCCCGATCGCTAAGTATCCACACCACCGGCCAATCGGGCCTCCCCTTCCATAAACATTACGGGGATATGATCCGCTCCTGGCAGGAGGTGAGATACCACCCTCTCCTTTGGGAAAGGGAGGAGATAGAGAAGGAAAAGGAAGGGCTCCTGGTCCTCGAGCCGGAAGAATAGTGAGGCGTTAAGCGAAAGTCCTCCTTGGGGGGCTTATTATCTCACTTCTCCCATGGTCACCCGTACCACCCGCTTTCCTTGCCGCAGGAGCAAGGCTCCATCTTCATCGACTCCCTCCACTTGGCCTCGCTCCACCCTTCCCGGAAGGGCCACCTCTGCCTCCTGGCCCAGGCTCGCCAGCCGGGAGCCCCAAACCTCGGAGGGCGAATAACCCTCCTGGAGGCGTAGGTAGCCTTCCTCGAAGGAGGCCAGAAAACGGCGCAGGAGTTGTAGCCGGGAGGCCTCTCGCCCCCACTCCTGGGAAATGCTGGTGGCCTTCCCCTCTAACTCCAAGACCGGGGAGGGGTCCCAGTTCACGTTTAACCCCACCCCCACCACGGCGTAGTCCACCCTCTCCCCGGTAAGACCCACCTCTGTCAGGACACCCCCCATCTTCCGTCCTCGAAGGAAGATATCGTTGGGCCATTTGAACCTCACCGGGAGGCCAGTTAGGGATTCGATGGCCTCCGCTGCGGCCAGGGAAGCGAGCATGGTGAGCCGTGGAATGCGCCCAGGGCTCAGGCTGGGGTAGAGGAGGAGGGAGAAAAGGAGGCTCGTCCCCGCCGGGGCTATCCATCGCCGCCCCATCCTCCCCTTCCCCGCCGTCTGCTCCTCGGCCACGACCAGGGTGCCCTGGGGGGCGCCGCGGGTGGCTAGGGCCTTGGCCACCTCATTGGTAGAGCCCACGGTGGGGAGGGAGACCACCTCTCGGCCTATGAACCTGGTATCTAGGCCCTCTCTTATCTTCTCCAGGCTCAACTCTTCCACGCTTCCATCATAGCGTGGGAGGACGGGCCGGTCAAGAAGAGGGTTGACGGGATTTTCGGGCTCTGCTAAACTAGGCCCAGTTCTGGGAGGCAGCATGAAGGCCTATGTCACTCGCCTCATCCCTCAAGAGGGGCTGGATATGGTGAGGCGATATTGTCAGGTCGAGGTGTGGGATGGGGAGTTGCCCCCGCCCTATGAGGTCCTGTTGGAGAAGGTGGGGGATATTGATGGCCTCCTCTCCCTCCTCACCGATCGGATAGATGCCCCCCTCATGGATGCCGCGCCCAAGTTGAGGGCCATAAGCAACTACGCCGTGGGCTACGACAATATCGACGTGGCCGCCGCTACCCAAAGGGGCATCATGGTGGGCCACACCCCCGAGGTCCTGACGGAGACGGTGGCCGATTTCACCATGGCCTTGCTCCTGGCCGCGGCGCGACGGGTGGTGGAAGGAGAGAAATTGGTCAAGGCCGGCAAATGGAAGACTTGGGGGCCCACCCTATTCCTGGGACGGGATATATATGGGGCTACTCTGGGCTTGGTGGGGTTGGGGCGTATCGGCGCCAGCGTGGCCCGCCGGGCCAGGGGTTTCGCTATGCGCATCCTCTACCATGATATAGCGCGGCGGGATGATCTAGAAAGGGAACTGGGCCTGATCTATGCCGACTTGGAGACCTTGCTCAAAGAGTCGGATTTCGTCTCTCTTCATGTCTCTCTCACCGAGGATACCCGCTATCTGATGAGCGAGGAGCAGTTCGCCCTCATGAAACCCACCGCTATTTTGATCAATACCTCTCGTGGGCCTGTCGTCGACCAGCGAGCGCTATATGAGGCCCTAAGGTCGGGGGAGATCGCTGGCGCGGCATTAGATGTTACCGAGCCTGAGCCCATCGCGCCCGACGACCTTCTCCTCTCCCTGGATAACTGTCTCATCGTGCCCCATATGGCCTCAGCCAGCATCGCCACCCGGACCAAGATGGCCTCCATGGCCGCGGAGAATCTGATCGCCGGGCTGAAGGGGGAGATGCCCCCTCACCCGGTCAACCCGGAGGCCCTAAGGCCTTGACTTTTGCCTTGCCCTTTCGGTAGAATAGGCCATCGATCTTGAGGAAGATGATGGAAAAGCGATACTCCATTTCCCAGTTGCGGGATAAGGCTCGCCTCATCCGCCGTCATATCATCACCATGACCACCGCCGCGGGGTCGGGCCACCCCTCCAGCGCCCTCTCCGCAGTGGAGATAGTGGTGGCCCTCTATTTCGGGGGGGTGCTCCGCCACGACCCCTCCCGCCCCCAGTGGCCGGACCGGGACCGCTTCATCCTGAGCAAGGGCCACGGCTGTCCCGTCCTATACGCCGTCCTGGCGGAGCGAGATTACTTCCCCCTAGAGTGGCTATCTACCCTCCGCCAGATAGATCAACCCCTGGAAGGCCACCCCAATATGTTGAAGGTGCCTGGCCTGGAGGCCTCCACCGGCTCCTTGGGGCAGGGGCTCTCCATCGGCCTGGGCCATGCTTTGGCGGCCCGCTTGGATGGGCGGGATTACCGGGTCTATGTCCTCATCGGCGATGGGGAGAACGACGAGGGACAGGTCTGGGAGGCGGCCATGGGGGCGGCCAAATACCAGGTGGATAACCTCACCGCCATCATGGACTACAACAAATATCAACAGACCGGATACCTCCCCGAGGTGATGCCCTTGGGGCCTCTGGCGGAGAAGTGGAGAACCTTCGGCTGGCATGTCATCGAAATCGATGGCCACGATTTTACCGCCGTCTCAGCCGCCTTAGAGGAAGCCAAGGCCACCGTGGGGAAACCCACCATCATCATCGCCCATACGGTCAAGGGTAAGGGTGTCTCCCTCATCGAGAAGGATACCGGCAACAAATTTCACGGCGTCCCCCTCACCCCAGAGCAGGCGGAGGTGGCGCTCCGGGAGATAGGTAAATAATGAGGTCGAGTTTATGGAATTCAAATTAGGCCAGCCCACCCGTAACGCCTTCGGCGAGGCCCTCCTGGAATTAGGGCGAGAGGACCCCCATATCGTGGTGGTGGATGGGGATGTTAATAACTCCACTCGCACCGAACTCTTCGCCAAGGAGTTCCCGGAGCGCTTTTTCAACTTCGGCATCGCCGAATCCAACCTGGTAGGGGTGGCCTCCGGTCTAGCCGCCTGTGGCAAGACGGTCTTCGCTGCCTCTTTCGCCTGCTTCATGATGTGCAACGCCTTCGACCAATTGCGGATGTCCGTGGCCTTCCCCAAATTCAACGTCAAGATCGTGGGCAGCCACTCCGGCATCTCCATCGGCGAGGATGGGCCCTCCCAGATGGGGATCGAAGATGTGGCCTTGGCCTGCGCTCTTCCTAATTTCGTGGTCCTGGCCCCCGCCGATGAACACGAGACCCGAGCGGCCACCAGGGCCATGGCCCAGCATATCGGCCCAGCCTATATGCGCACCGGCCGGCCTAAATTCCCCCTCATCTACGACCATAATTGCCCATTCACCATCGGGGTGGCCAACCTCCTCCGCCAAGGCCGCCATGTCACCCTCATAGCCAACGGCCTGATGGTCTCCCGGGCCCTCATGGCCGCGGAGATATTGGCCCAGGAGGGGATGGAGGCCCGGGTCTTGGATATGCACACGGTCAAGCCCATAGACCGCGAGGCCGTATTGGCCGCAGCCAAGGAGACGGGAGCCATCGTCACCGCTGAGGAACACCTGGCCGCGGGGGGGATGGGGAGCCAAGTGGCCCGAGTGGTGGTGGAAAACTATCCCGTTCCCCTGAAGATGGTAGCCATCGAAGATATCTACACTGAGTCGGGCAAGCCGGAGGAACTCCTCCAAAAATATGGCCTCACCGCAGAGCATATCGCCACCTCCGCGAAGGAGGCCATACGCCTCAAAGGGTAAAACTATCCTCAGCCCATCATTTCTTGACCCATTTGACAGAAAAGCCATACCGTGATAGAATTTATTAAGTTGTAGGACGCAGTAAGTTCAGTTTCACCAATCGATGTCGATAATGGAACGCCCGGACTTACCTCGTTCGGGCGCTTTATCTTCAGGGGGAACGATGAACCGACTCTGCCCTACAGATCATAATAGGGAAGGAGGTATACCAGAGGTGGAGAATCGAACCAAAGGCACCGTCAAGTGGTTCAGCGATTCCAAGGGCTACGGCTTCATCACCCCTGAGGAAGGCCCCGACGTCTTCGTTCACTTCTCGGCCGTTCAGGGTGAAGGCTTCCGCAGCCTGCGTGAAGGCGAGCAAGTCGAGTTCACCATCGAGAGCAGCCCTAAGGGCCCTCAGGCCACCAACGTCACCAGGTTGTAGGTCCGTCTGAATCGCCAACCCAGCCCCGGTGGAACCAAAAACTCCACCGGGGCTTCGTTTTCCCATTGACAATTCCCTTCCCCACGCCATAATAAGAGCGGTGTGACGCCAGGGATTGCCTGAATATGCGTTCTAAGGAGGAGCCATATGGTCGTAGAAGTGGCCATCTTCACCGTAAAGGAGGGGCAAGAGGAGAAGGCCTTGGGGATCTTCAACGCCGTCAAGGCCCTCAAGGAAAAACAGCCCGGCTATCAAGAAGCCCTGGTGAAAAAGTCGGCGCTCTACCCCCGTCGTTATCTCATCTACAGCGCTTTCGACACTTGGGATAACCTGGGGGCCATGAGGGAGGCGGCCCGACTCTATATGAAGGAGCACCCCCTCCAGCCATACCTAGAGGAGGAGCCCATCTATGACTGTTTCGAATGAGGAGCGGCCTCTTTACGCTAGAAACGACTAGTGAGCGATCTCGGTGTGGCAGTCAGACCTGTCCGCTAGAGTCACGGTTTGTATGTGACACCTTAATTACCCGTTTGGCACGAGGTTTTTGGAATCATGTATCGTTTGGCCCACAAAGTGGCCTTTTGAACGTCGCTGGGTCGCGACAAGCGTTTGAAGGCTTGACGATTCAGGGGGAATTTCATGATGGAAAGGAGGAATACTTGTGGCTTCGTCGATGTTGGATAAGGCTGAAGGGATCGGCGATGAGTTGGTGAGGTTGCGCCGGGCTATCCACCGCCATCCGGAACTAGGCTTTCAAGAAGTGAGAACGGCAGCCCTGGTGGCGGAGACCTTGGAGACCTTGGGCATCAGGGTCAAGAAGGGGGTAGGGAAGACTGGGGTGGTAGGCTATTTAGGGGAGGGGCCTCCGACCATAGGGTTACGGGCGGACATGGATGCCTTGCCCATAGAGGAGTTAAATGAGGTGCCTTACCGGTCTGAGGTGGCAGGGGTGATGCATGCCTGTGGGCATGATGCTCATGTGGCCATGTTATTGGGGGTGGCCATGCTACTTTCAAAGGAGCATCTCCCTGGGCAGGTCCGCTTTCTATTTCAGCCCTCGGAGGAGGCTCCTGATGAGGAAGGGAAGAGCGGGGCAGCCTACCTGGTGGAAGAGGGGGCCATGGAGGGGGTGGATGGCCTCCTGGGTTTGCATGTGGATGCGGAGGCCCCTGCGGGCACCATCCGGTTGAGCCCCGGGCCGTCCTTGGCTGCCGCCGACAGGTTCGAGGCCATCATTAAGGGTAAAGGCACCCATGGAGCCATGCCTCATCGGGGCGTAGACCCCATCTTCATCTCCGGGCAGGTAATCGGGGCCGTCCAGGCCATCGCTGCCCAAAGGATCGATCCCATCGAAGAGGTGGTGGTGACCATCGGGGCCATCCATGGGGGGATGGCGCCAAATGTCATCCCCCACCAGGTGGAGTTGAGGGGCACCATCCGCACTTTCGGGCCCCGGGTGCGCCGGCGGGTACATCGGGAACTGAGGGCTGCCCTCCGGGTGGCCAAAGCCTTGGGCGGCGACTTCACCCTGAAGATAGATAGCGTTTATCCGGTGACGGTGAACGATGAGAGGATGACGGAACTGGTCCGGCAGGTGGCCATCGACCTCCTGGGAAGAGGGAAGGTCCGGCCCAAAGAGAAGGTCATGGGCTCGGAGGATTTCAGCCTCCTCGCGGCCAAGGCCCCTGGGGTGATGTTTCGATTGGGAGTCCGGAAGGGGAAGATACGTCCTAACCATAGCCCCCATTTCGATATCGACGAGAGGGCCCTGCCCGTTGGGACAGCGGTAATGGCTGAGGCCGCCCGGCGCTACTTGATG
>CAYUAM010000102.1:0-6977 GCA_964442805.1 uncultured Anaerolineales bacterium
TATCCCTCCTTTATCGTTTCGCTAAATATGGTCTCGATCTCGCGGTGCCCTCCTATGCCTACATCGCGCTTCCCTCCCTCCGAGCCGCGATTCGATACTGCTTTAACCTGTTGCATCTTTTGGTTTAGACTATTGGGTCCCAAACACCCTCAAGGCGTTCAAGCCCCACAGTTTCTCTTTCTGGGAGGCGCTGAGATGGGCCAATCGCACGCGGGCCATCTCGAACTCCTGATCGTAGATGGGACTGCCGCTGGCGAAGAGCACCCGTTCCTCTCCTACCTCAGTCACTGTCTCTTCAAGGTAATCTTCGCGATATGTACCAGCCGTTTCGATGACCACGTTGGGACACGCCTCCAGCATCTTCCGGGCCTCAAATAGCAGTATGCCACAGATGTTGATTTGGCCGCCATTGCAGGCCACGAATTGGAGGGCAGGGAAGCGAGAGGCCAGGTCGCGGACCTGGGTAGGGTGGGATACCCGCACATGTCCAGCGTTTAGCACCACCGGTTTTTGGCAACGGCTGGCCTCTTCTAGCACTGGGACCAAGATCTCGTCATTGACCTGAAAGTTCTCTTCCCAGGGGTCCAAATATAGGCCGCAGGCCCCTAGTTCCTCGAAGCCCCTGCGCACCTCGGCCACAGCCTCTTCGCCCTGCCATGGGTCAACGCGACAGAGGCCCAAGAACCGGTCGGGGGATTTCTGGACGGCTACAGCCACCAGTTCGTTCATGGGCTCAAGGTGGTAATGGCGCGGCTTGACCGAGACCAGTATCGCTTTGTCGATCCCTAAACGATCCATATTAGCGCGGATTTGCTCTAGTGATTGCCCGTAGCCGAACAGACAGGGGCCCAGGAAAACGTGGGCATCGACGATCATAACTAGCCTCTCCCTACCTTCACGTTATCAAGGATTCTCTGGATATTTCGGTAAAAGAGGGCTTCTTCCTCCTCCTCGGTTAGCCCAGCCATCCTGACCTTATGCACCTCGATGGTCAGGTCGCAGCCCGGGCCATCGCTGGCATATAGCACCCGTGAGGCCCCCACGCGTTGTACCGCCTCTTTGATGACGCGAGGGTAGGGCATAGCCGAGGTCTCCAGAATGATGTTGGGAAAACGCTCGGCCACCCTTATGGCGTCCTTGGTATGGAAGTAACCGCCGCAATGGCCCAGGATGATGGTGGCCTCCGGACACGCTTCCGCGGCCTGGGCGATCTGAAGGGGGAGGGTGAATTCCTCGTCACCACAATGGAACAGCGTGGGAGCCCGGTAGGAGGTGGCCAGGCGAATCATCTCAATGGTTTCAGGGCTGCCGGGGTGGCACAGGTTACCAACGGGGTGTAGTTTCAGGCCCTTGAAGCCGTACTCTTCCATGGCCTTCCGGAAGAGGCGATGGGCCTTCTCGCCGCCCCGGGGGTTCATACGCGCGTAGCCTATCAGCCGATCTGGATATTTTTGGACCGCCTCGGCGATATATTCGAGAGACCCCTCTACATCGGGGGCCTCAGCGTAGGTCATGATGATGCTTTTATCCACCCCTGCTTCATCCATGAGGCGTATGATGGTTTCCGGGGGATCGTACCAGCCGAACTTGTCAACATGGGTATGGGAATCGATGATCATCTCCGAACCTCAAATTCTTCTGGGCTTATACGCTGTTTCAGGGCACTGCTTCCTGTTGTTCCGTGCTCAGACAATAGAAAAAGCACAGGAATGGGCCATACTGGATTATCTATCAACCTTCGGAGAAACAAGAGAGGAGCACAGAGTCACGCCCTGCGCATGACGTGACCGCGGCCCAGGTGGAATGCATGCCCTACCCTCCCAACAGAATGAGGAGTCGTTGCCCATCCATGCCATACGATAATACCGCACCATTATACGCCTGATGGGGTCATCTGTCAAGAACTTGTACTCGACAAAATTCATATTCATCCGCGACTCCCGAGATCGAAATAGCGTTTACCAAATGATCCTTATTTCCCGTTCGAGCCTCAGAAGCAAAGGCCTGGGGCTCGTTCCGTTCCATCTCGCCGGGACAGCCACATTTCTAATAAATTTTTGATTTCTCCACCCCAGATTTTTATGAGGATTTAACGCCTTTTGTGGTAAGTAAAGGGTGGTGGAAGTTCCGTTGAAATCCTATTCTCCATAGGAGGTCATATGGCGAACTTCTCGGTAAATGTGGTCGACCACATCTTGAACGGCCATAGAGACGGAGCGGAGGGATCGCTCATCTCCATCTTGGAAGAGATCCAAGAGCGATACCACTACCTGCCTCAAGAGGCCTTGATCTTGGTGAGCGAATGGCTGGGTGTACCTTTGAGTCAGGTCTATAGCATCGCTACCTTCTACAACGCCTTTAGTTTGGAACGACAAGGAAGACATCTGATCCATGTATGTACCGGCACGGCCTGTCACGTGCGGGGAGCGGCTCAAGTCCTCGATCGTTTCCAGAGGAGACTGGAAATTCAACCAGGCGAAACCACTCCAGATTGGGAGTCCACTTTGGGTACGGTCAATTGTCTTGGCGCTTGCGCTCTGGGGCCGATCACGGTCATAGACGGCAAATATTTCGGGCAGATGACCGCCTCGAAGGTTGACAAACTCCTCCAAGAATTCGGCATGGAAAGACAAAAGGCCTAAATGAATATCATACGGACGGCTGCCGAATTAGAAGAACTGCGTGGCACCCTCTCCAAAGAGCGGGACCCGAATCAACCCTGCGTCACCGTGTGCGGGGGGACGGGTTGTCGAGCCTTAGGCAGCGAGCGAGTTCTTGAGGCGTTGCGATCGGAGATCAGGACGCAAGGTGTCGAAACGAGGGTCAATTTGAAAATGACTGGTTGTCATGGCTTCTGCGAGAAAGGTCCCTTGGTGGTAATCCAGTCAAAGGGGGTCTTCTATCACGGCGTTAAGGCAGAAGACGTGCCGCAGATCGTTTCTAAGACCCTAATCAAGGGCGAAGTAATCGATCCTCTGTTATACGTGGACCCCAGCACCGGGCAGAAGATCGCGTATGAGGGTGAGGTCCCCTTCTATCAAAAACAAGGGCGTTTCCTCCTCGATATGAACGGTCAGATAGACCCCACATCCATAAGTGACTACATCGCCTTGGGTGGGTATGGCTCTCTGAGTAAGGTTTTGAGCCAGATGGCCCCAGAGGAAGTTATCGCCGAAGTTATCCAGGCCAAATTACGTGGTCGGGGCGGAGCGGGCTTCCCCGCTGGCCTCAAGTGGCGCTTGACTCGTGAGGCTCCAGGAGACTCCAAATATGTGGTCTGCAACGCCGATGAAGGAGACCCTGGCGCTTACATGGATCGAAGCATCATGGAGGGCAACCCCCATCGGGTCCTGGAGGGATTGATCATTGGCGGCTACGCCATCGGGGCCCATAAAGGCTTCGTCTATATCCGTAATGAGTACCCCCTGGCGGTGAAACATCTGGGGATAGCCATCGCCCAGGCCAGGGAATGCGGACTACTGGGGAAAGATATACTGGGATCAGGATTCGATTTCGACGTGGAGATACGGCTGGGGGCGGGAGCCTTCGTCTGCGGCGAGGAGACGGCTCTTATGGCCTCCATCGAGGGACGCAGCGGGGAGCCCAGGCCGCGCCCGCCCTACCCCTCCCAAGAGGGGCTTTGGGGCCAGCCCACCAACATCAATAACGTTAAAACCTGGGCCAATGTACCTCTCATCATGGAGAAGGGCGCTGATTGGTATGCCCAAATTGGCACCGAGGGCAGCAAGGGCACGGCCATATTCTCTGTGGTGGGCAAGATCAACAACACCGGCTTGGTCGAGGTGCCTATGGGCACCACCCTACGCCAGATCATCTTCGACATCGGGGGCGGTATCCCCAACGGCAAGGAGTTCAAAGCCGTCCAGATAGGTGGTCCGTCGGGCGGCTGCATCCCCAAAGAGTATCTCGACACCCCCATCGACTACGAATCTTTGACCACATTAGGAGCGATGATGGGGTCGGGCGGCATGGTCATCTGCGATGAGGATACCTGCATGGTGGATTTGGCTAGGTATTTCATGACCTTCGTGCAAGAGGAATCGTGCGGCAAATGCGTGCCCTGTCGGGTAGGCACCAAGGCCATGTTGGAGACTTTGACCCGCATCACCAAGGGCGAGGGGGTAAAGGCCGATATCGACTACCTCTTAGAGTTGGCCGAGGTCATAAAGGGCTCCTCCCTCTGTGGCCTGGGTCAGACCTCGCCCAACCCTGTCCTTTCCACCCTGCGTTATTTCCGGAACGAGTACGAGGCCCACATCTATGAGAAACGCTGCCCGGCCAAAGTCTGCCGCGATCTCATCACTTTTGAGGTAATCGCTGAGGCGTGCACCGGCTGCATGGTATGTGCCCGAAACTGCCCCACGGAGGCCATCAGCGGGGCGCGACGCGCTCCCCATGCTATCAGCCAAGAACTTTGCATAAAGTGTGGCCTCTGTAAGCAAATGTGCAAGTTCGATGCCATTTCGGTGAGATAAAGATGATCCATTTGACCATAGATAACCAAAGGATAGAAACCGAGGAAGGGACCACCATTTTGGGGGCAGCGCGCGATAACGGCATCTTTGTCCCCACCTTGTGCTACCACGAGGCCTTGGAACCCTATGCTGCCTGTCGCCTGTGCGTAGTGGAGTTGGAAGGCAAACGAGGCTCGCGCCTAGTGGCATCCTGCGCTTACCCTTGTGAAGAGGGCGCAGTGGTGCACACCAACTCGGAAATGGTCCGCCGTTCTCGCCGGGTAACGGTGGAACTGCTGATGGCCTCCGGCGAACACCTCCCCTTGGTTAAGGCCTTGGCCGCCGAGTTAGGCATCGCCGAGCCCCGCCTAAGATTGCCCCCCGATGATTGCATCCTGTGCGGCCTATGCGTGCGGGCCTGTCGGGATATTGTAGGGGTAGCGGCCATCAGCCTCGCCAACCGAGGGATAAGAAAGAAAGTGGGTTCTCCCTTCGAGATCGCCTCCAATGCCTGTATCGAATGCGGGACTTGCGTCCTTATTTGCCCCACGGGGGCTATCAAACTGGAGGATATCACCAAGGGGCAGAGTGCCGCCCACGAATGGGGTTCCATGTTCGATGATCGCCCTTGTCATATCTGCGGAGGTCATAATTGGGGGTCAAGGCCATCTTTTAACTACCGCTCCCTCTTAGGAGAAGAAGCATCAGATGAAAAGGTCAAGGAAGGATAATCTGAAGATCGGCGTTTTCATCTGCGACTGCGGCACAGAGGTCGCCTCTCATCTCGATACTGAGGCCCTGGCCAAGGTAGCGGGGCAATTACCGCAGGTAGCCCTCAGCAAAAGGATGGCCTACCTTTGTTCCAAGCGCGGCCTGATAGAAATGCAAGAGGCCATCCGAGAGGCCAAGTTAAACCGCATCGTGGTTGCCGGTTGCGCGCCGAGGACCCACGGAGCCCTTCTCCGCTCGGCTTGCCAGGAAGCAGGGCTCAACGGCCACCTCTTGGAGATGGTTAATATCCGGGAAGGCTGCGCCTGGGTGCACCAGGCCGACGGAGAAGCAGCCCTGGCTAAGGCCCTTGACCTCCTCAGGGCGGGTGTGGCTAAGGCGTCCCTATCGGAGCCTTACGAAGGCACAAAGGTCCAGATAAGGCCTTCCGCTTTGGTCATCGGCGGTGGTATAGCAGGTATGACCGCCGCCCTTGCCTTAACGGAAAGGGGGATCCCCGTCAAATTGGTGGAGAAAGAGCATCGTCTGGGGGGAGTGGTCAAGAGGCTGCATACCCTCTATCCCACCGGGCAACCAGCCTCGGAGTTTCTGAACGGCCAGATCGAGGCCTTGAGAGGGCAACCCGATGTTGAGATCCTCACAGATGCTCAGGTGAGCGAAGTAACTGGCTCCGTGGGCAACTATCACGTGGTCGTGACCAGGGATGGAGCCGAGAGAACCTTCGACGTAGGAGCCATCATCGTGGCCACCGGAGCCCAGGTACGAGAGGCCTATGGCCTTTTCCGTTATGGCACCAGCAAGGTACTAACTCAATTGGAGTTGGAAAACATTCTGGCCAAAGGGGATCTCCAAGCAGAACAAATAGTTATGATCTTGTGTGCTGGCTCCCAAGACGAAGGAAGGCCCCTTTGCTCAGGCCTCTGCTGCACGACTGCCCTCAAGCAAGCCCTTCTAATCAAGGAAACCCATCCAGAGGTAAGGCTCACCCTGGTCTTCCGCGACCTGTACTTGAGGGGAGATAACCCTGAAGCAAATATCCGAAAAGCCCAAGGGTTAGGGGTTGACTTCGCCCAGTACAATGCTGAGGCCATGCCTCGGGTGACCACGGAAAGGGTGGAAGTTTATGATCTCTTGGCCCAGCGTCAAATCGCTCTGCCCTACGATTTGCTCATCCTCGCCACTCCCCCGGTCCCCCAGAAAGATGCGGCCGTTCTGGCTAGCCTACTGAAAATGCCCCTTGACAGCCACGGCTTCTTCCCGGATGTTCGCTTCAGGCTGCGACCTGGTGACTATGTGGAGCGAGCCATCTACGTCTGTGGGGCTGCCCACTACCCCTGCGATATCGAGGAGACCACCTTCCAGGCTTCGAGCGCCGCGGCCAGGGCCTTCAACTTCCTGAGGCGAAAGCAGGTGGTCAGCGAAGGGGGTGTGGCCGTCATCGAGGATACTCTTTGCACCGGATGTGGTAGTTGTGTGGAGGTATGTCCTTTCCTTGCTATCAGCCTAAAGAAGCATGGCCTCCTAAGCCTCTCCACTGTAGACCCTCTCCTGTGTAAAGGGTGCGGCCTCTGTGCTCCTGCCTGCCCGGTCAAGGCCATCTCTATTCAGGGAGACAGCGATCCCCAACTCTTGGCCCAGATCGAAGCCATCTTGTCCTCGGAACGGGACAAGGGTGAGCCGCTCATCCTGGGGATGTTCTGCGAATGGAGTGGCTACGCCGCGGCGGAGTTAGCGGGGGCAAGACGCCTGCAATATCCCCCCAACCTCCGAGTG
>CAYUAM010000103.1:0-6936 GCA_964442805.1 uncultured Anaerolineales bacterium
GGCCTTGGCGTTCTCCACGATCCTCTCCTGGAGCCTCTTAAATTTCTCCGTCTGGGCTATCTGGAAGGCCACGGCTATGGCTGCGAATTTGTTAACGTGGGGGCCGCCCTGCTCCCCGGGGAAGACGGCGTTATCGATGAGGCGGGCCTTCTCCTCATCGGTGGTGAGGATCACCGCCCCGCGAGGGCCACAGATGGTCTTGTGGGTGGTGAACATGATGACGTCGGCGTAGCCCACCGGGCTGGGGTATACCCCGGCGACGATCATCCCCGCCGGGTGGGCCACATCGGCCAGGAGGATGGCCCCCCCAGGGACAGCATCGCAGACCTCTCGAAATTTGGCCCAATCTATGGCCCAAGGGTAGGAGGTGTAGCCGGCGATGACCATCTTGGGCTTATGCTCTATGGCTAGCCTCTTTATCTCCTCATAATTTAACCTCTCGGTCACGGGGTCCACCTCGTAGGAGACGATGTGATATCTCTTGCCCGACCTATTGAATTCGCTGCCGTGAGTGAGGTGGCCGCCATGGGGCAGGGCCATCCCCATCACCGTCTCCCCCGGCTCCACGAAGGCCTCATAGATGGAGTTATTGGCCGCCGCCCCGGAGAGAGGTTGGATGTTGACATATATCTCCTCGGCCTTCACCTTAGCGTTGGCGAAACATTTGGCGATCCTTCGCTGAGCCAAGGCCTCCACGAAATGGACGTAGTCGCACCCCTTATAAAAACGCCGGTCGGCATAGCGCCGGTAGTAGGCCAATTGATGGCCGAAGTCCAAGAGCAACTCCTCCTCGTCCCTGGTCATGCGGAGGGGAGGATAGCCTTCGGCGTAGATGCTGGTGAAGACCGAGCCCAAGGCCTGGCGGACGGCCCTAGGACAGATGCTCTCCGAGGGGATCAAGATCAGCTTCTTGGCCTGGCGTTCCTCTTCGAAGCCGATGATGAGGTCGGTGGCCGGATCCACCTCGGCCAGGTCCTCGTGAACCAGGAAATCAGGATATCTCATCTCTTACCTCCCCCAAAATAATGCCGACCGAACGCGGTCAGCCTCTATTACTCTAGCAAATCTCCTTCTATCGGTCAATCAGCCTCTCCATCGGCGGGGTAAACCCTGTAAAGTCTGACCTTGAGGGTGCTTTTCACGAATTTTCGGCACCAGGAGGAAACACGAGGGCTCTCAAGCGGTGACCGCTTGATGGCTCGATCCTCCTCCCATCGAGCCCAGGGGACCTTTGTACCATCTCCTCTTCGGCGGTCAATGTGCCGTCATAGTCGAGGACGACCTTAATGGGCCGTTCCACCTTCACTTCCTTGTGAAATGGAGGAGCCTTGCCCCCTCGAAATCGTAGGCGGCCATCAAGGGGAAGCGGGCCTCCAGCCAGGCTTGGGTCCCGTCCCCTTCGGTGGCCCAAAGCCATATATCTTGGTAATCTTCCAACATCTGAGGTAGCGTCCTCTCATCGATCACGTAAAGGGCCATCTCCCCCCTCAGGTAGGGGTATAATCGGCGGTAGAGGGAGTGGTCGGGGAGGAGGAAGACTGCCTCTCCCGGCTCCACGGTCCGACGCAAAAATTCCACTACCGGCCGATACTCCTCTTGGGCATAGCGGCTGGTCCCGTAGGCTACGGCCAAGCGATAGCCTCCCACCATTCCTCCCAGAAGGAAGGCCACCACCAAAGCCACGGAAGCCCGCCGACGGAGGGCCTCCACCCCCCTGAAGGTGAGCCCTAGGGCTACTATCAGATATTCGCCGCAGAGGAGCAAGAGGAGGAGGCTTCTCGCGGCCACCGTGGCCACCAGGAGCCACCTCTCCTGAGGCAAGATGATGAAATAGACCCATCCCTCCAGGAAGTTCAAGAGGTCGAGGAGCAGGATATAGACCACTCCCCGCAAATTGGGGAGGAGAAGGACGATGAAGGGGATCAGTTGCACTAGGAATTGGGGGCTATAACCCTTGCTGTAGAGGGTGAAGAGGTTGACGGTCAGGCCGGCGAAGGCCAGGAGTCGTCCCTTATCCCTGTCCAGGGGGCGGCTGAAGAGCCAAAGGTAGAGCAGGCCGAAGGCCAAGGTGATGAGGGGCCAGGGGAGGGCGGAGGGGGGAGCATTCAGATGGGCCTGAGGGTCGAAGCGGTCCCCGGCCACGATGCCATAGGAGTAGTTCCCCTCCCAGATGGCCCAGACCGTCTCCCAGGGGGGGCGCTCCATCATGATGCGGAAGGAAGCCAAAAGATACTGGGGGGCCATGATGAGGAAGGGGAGGGCAATGAGTAGCACAATTACCCCGAAGGCGAGGAGCATGGCCGCCTTCCTTCGCCAAGGGGAGAGGGCCTTGAGGCCCACCGCTAGGATGACCGCCGGAGCCACCTTGACCATGAAGCCTACACCCAACGCCGCGCCAGCGGCGGCCCCTCGCCCCTTCAGGATGAGATAGAGTCCCAGGAGGAGGAAGAAGAGGGGCAGGGGGTCGAACCAGCCCGACCAGATGTAGAGAGGGGTGAAGAGCAAGGCGTAGATCCAGGCGCACTTTATGGCCTTGTCCTTCTCATATAGTTCCCGGGCCAAGAGGTAGACCAGAACCAGGTTCCCCACCTCGAAGGGCAAGAGGGCCATCCCCAGAAGGGTGTTGTACCACAGGCGTGGGTCGGTCCAAGGGGGGAAAAGGAGGCTGAGGCGGTAGACCCCCACTACTAGCCAGGGGAAGAGGGGCGGCCACTCTAGCCAATAATGGATGAAGGGGTAGAGCCCCTGGTCGGACCATCGGGCGAAGGGAAGGTAACTGGTGTTATAGTCGGAGTAATCGGCGATATAGCCCCCCGGCCGCAAGAGAAGGAGGGCCAGGAGATGAAAGGTGACGAAGAGGATGAGGAGGAGGAAGAAATCCCTGTGTCGATTATAGGCCTCTTGTATCCTTCTCATCTCGCAAGGAGGGTCCGAAACACTCGCCATAAGGTAGGAAAGTGGAGGAGCATGTTGGTATAGGCGGCATTGACCATAGGGCAGTAGCACTCCCCGGCGGCGATGCTCCTGCGCAACTCTTCCGCCCTCTCCCCAAACCATATGGGGGCCAGGCGATAATCGGTCTGGCGAAGGTTCCCCACCGGTTGGGCCCGGGTGCAGCAGGTCCAAACATCGCCGTTGGGGGCGATATGGCCAGAGGCGAAGCCAGCATAACAAGGGATAACCTGCCGCCTCTGGGCCATGATCCTCTTGGTCAGCTCGTAGTAGTGAACCCTGAAAGCCTGGGTGGTCTTGGCCCATCCCGAGGCCTTGTTGCGGCGGAGTTCAGCCATCAGGTAATCAGCGGCCCTGGCATAATCTTCCACCGCTGGGGTTATATCCATCCCCACCGTGCCCAACTCCTCCCTCTCCTCGGCGATCTCGGCAATGTAAGAATCGGCCCCCAGTCCTCGAAGTTCACGGTAGATCTCCGGCAAGCGCTGGACGTTGAAACGGGAGATGACGGTATGTATCCCCAAAACTAGATTAGGGCGGTCGATGCTCCGCAAAGCCTGGTAGGTTTCAAGGGCGCGCCGGTAGTTCCCTTCCACCCCTCGGATGGCGTCGTGGCGCTCCCCTATCTCGTCCAAGGAGAGGTTGATGCCCACTTGGGCCTCCGGGCAGGCCTTCGCGATCTCCTCCACCTGCCGGGGGACCCGGGGGAGCAATCCATTGGTAGGGATGGTGATGATGGCCGGGCGGCACTCCTGGTAGGCGGCCGCCACCAAATCCACCAGGTCCGCCCTCAGGAAAGGCTCCCCCCCGCTGAAGGTGATATAGTAGGGGGTCTTGCCTATATTAGCGAAGGCCCGCCGCCACTCCTCCAGCGTCATCTCCTCCGCCTCCTTGCGCCAGACGTTACAGGTCAGGCAACGGGAGTTGCAGCGATAGGTGGCGCTGACCACCAGGCTCAGGGGGAGGAGCCGAGGCCGGCCCAGGCGATAGAAGGAGGCATATAGGGGGAGATGAGGGAGAAGGTCGAGCATTTTTTCAGGCCTTCCTGGCCAAGAGATAGCGATGGTGAGCCCAGAGCAATTTGAGGGGGCGAGGCAGGAGGGATCTCTCTAGCCAAGTGTAGCGGCGCGCCCGCTCCATGAGGTCGGGATCACGGCCCAGATAGTAGTCCATGGTGCTCCACCGCCACCGCTCGCCGCTGAACCTATCCTCCAGTCGCTTGGACCTTAGGCCTAGACGTCTCAGCACCTGAGCCGCGGGCATGACCGTGTCCGGCCAAGGGGGGATGTCGAGGAGCCCCTCCTCGATGATCTCCAGCCCTGCCTCTCGAAGCAAGCATTCTATGGCCTTCATATCCACCCAGCGTTCATCCACTCGCTGGAAGAACCCCTTATCCAGGATGCGTTTGCGCATCCAATAGCCGGGCTGCCACCGGTTGGGCATGGCCACGAAGACCAGGTGGCGCGAGACCCGCCCCAGTTCCAAGAGGAGTTTCTCGGCCTCATTGATATGCCAGAGGGCAGCCCAGTTCCAGGCCAGGTCGAAGGAGCCGTCGGGGAAGGGGAGAGAGCCCGGTTCCTCCAGATGGACTAGTTCGCAAGGGAGGGCCAGTTCCTCCCAAACCCCCTTCACCTCCCTCAAACGCTGGGCGTCCCCATCGGCCAGGGTCACTCGGCAGCCTCGCTGGGCCAAGCGCACGCTGTTTATCCCCGTGACCCCGGCCATGCCGTACAGGGGGGCCTCCAAGGCCTCCTTTATCCCGTACCGATCTACCAAAGCATCGAGGTAGTCGTTGAGCACCAACCGCTCATAGACCACCCCCAGCCCCTCGTCGTAACTCATCTCTCAAATAATGATACCCCAGCCAGGACCCTTTGTCCAACCTTCGATTGACACCTGGGGGGTTTAATGGTATCCTCAACCGAGGTGCTGGAAGGCATCGATTTAACCTGCCTTCATCTTGTCTTCCCAGATGGCATCGAGGTGAACCATGGATTTCCAGTTGAGCAAGGAGCAAGAACTCCTGCAGCGGACGGTGCGAGAGTTCGCCCGAGCGGAGATAGCCCCCCGCAGCGCGGAGATAGAAGAGGGGAAAGGGATACCCCAGGACCTGATCCAAAAGATGGGCAAAATGGGCATCTTCGGCGCCCCCTTCCCTCGGGAGTACGGCGGGGCCGGGGTAGGGCTCATGGGTTATTGCCTGATGCTGGAAGAACTGGGCAAGGTCTCCACCTCCGTGGCCGTCTTGGTGGGAGCCCATATCGGCATCGGCTCCATGGCCATCTACCTCGATGGCACCGAGGAACAGAAGCGAAAATACCTGGTGCCCTTGGCCAGGGGGGAGAAGATCGCCGCCTTCGCCCTCACCGAGCCGGGGGCAGGCTCAGATGCGGCCTCCATCCAGTTGTCCGCGGTGCGCCACGGCGACCATTACCTCCTCAACGGCTCCAAGATCTGGATCACCAACGGCCCCATCGCCGAAGTCATCAGCCTCTTCGCCGTCACCGATAAGGCCCTAGGGGCCCGGGGAGGGGTGACTGCCTTCATCGTCGAGAAGGGGTTCCCCGGCTTCTCCATCGGCACCGTCGACGAGAAGATGGGCATCGAGGGCTCAGCCACGGGGGAACTAGTCTTTGAGGATTGCCGAGTGCCGGCGGAGAACGTCTTGGGAGAAGTGGGGGCCGGCTTCCTCACCGCCATGAAGACCTTGGACTACGGGAGGCTGAGCCTGGGGGCCGGCTGCTTGGGGGGAGCCCAAGCAGCTTTGGAGATAAGCCTGGAGTACGCCAAATATCGAGAGCAGTTCGGGCAGCCCATAGCCCACAAACAGGCCATCCAGTTCATGGTGGCCGATACGGCCACGGAGATCGAGGCCCTGCGCTCCCTCCTCTACCGCACCATCGGGATGGCGGAGAGGGGGCAGGAGTTCCGCCGCCTGGCCGATATGTGCAAATTGTTCGGCTCGGAGGTTTCCACTCGGGCCGTGGATAGAGCGGTGCAGATCCACGGGGGGATGGGCTACATGCAAGGCTATCCGGTGGAGCGGATGTATCGCGATGGCCGTATCACCGAGATCTTCGAGGGGACCAGCGAGATCCAAAGGATAGTCATCGCCACCGACCTCTTCCGCGAATTGGGCATTCGCATCAGGCCTTAGGAGGCAAAATATGAGGATCATGGCCATCTTGAGGCATATCTTCGACCCCCAGACGGTGCGAGTTAGCCGTACCCTGGGCATCTTGGATACCCGCAAGGCCACCAAATTCATTAATCCCAGCGATAAAAACGCCCTAGAAGAGGCCCTGCGACTGAAAGATGAAAGGGGGGCGGAGGTCGTAGCCCTAATCGTGGGCCCCCAGGAAGCGGAAGATGGCTTGCGGGAGGCCCTGGCCATGGGGGTTGACCGCGCAGTGCTCGTCGAGGGGGTAGGGTTGGACGAATCCCAGGAATCTCTGGTCTTGGCTCAAGCCATGGGCAGGATGGAGGAGTTCGATCTGGCGGTGGGGGGCCATCACCTGGCTGGCTATGGCCCCAGCCAGGCGGGGCCGCGACTGGCTGAACTTTTGGGTCTGCCCCAGATCACCCGAGCCTACCAGGTGGAGGCCTCCTCGGGAAAGGTGAAGGCTAAAGCCGCCCGAGAGGGTGGCTACGCCCTGCTGGAGGCTCCCCTGCCCGCCCTCCTGACCGTCCATGAAGGGGCCAACAAACCTCGCTACCCCACCTTGGCTGGGATAGCCTCAGCCTACCGAGAGAGGGAGGTGACGCATTGGAGCCTGGCTGACCTGGGCCTCGATGTCGCAACTTTGGCCGAGGGAGGGGGCGTGACCCAGGTGCGGGAGACCCAGGCCGCCCCGGAAGAGGAGAGGGAAAAGGTCGCCGGCGAGGCCGAACAGGTGGCCCGGACCTTGCTCGCTCGTCTCAAATCATGGGGGTGTTAAGATGAGGCTTCTGCCCCCCACCGCCGAGATCTACACCATGGACGAG
>CAYUAM010000104.1:0-6884 GCA_964442805.1 uncultured Anaerolineales bacterium
ACCAAGAGGAGGGGAATCAAGGAGGCGGGGTAAAGGTAGTTGCGCCAAGGCTCGAGGGGGGTCGACCCCCAGAGGGGAAATATGGCCAACTGAAGGGCTAATCCCACTAAGACGAGGTAGACGTGGCGGAGAGGAAAGCGACCCAGGGGCCTAAGGCTCCCCCCTCTCAGCAGGGCTACAACTATGGAAGCGATGATGGAGAAGATCATCCCTCGCCGATCTTGGAGGAGGCCTCGCTCAACCTAGGCCTGGGTGCTTCCTTCACCGCTTGCTCCTCCCTCTCTTTTACCTCGAGGGCGGTCAGGAAGGCCTGCACCACTTGGGGGTCGAACTGGGTCCCGCTGTTGGCCTTCAATTCGGCGATGGCCTTCTCTTTGGAAAGGGCGGGGCGATAGGGGCGATCGGAGGTCATAGCATCATAGGCATCGGCTACCGCTAGGACCCTGGCTCCCAGGGGTATCTCTCCCCCCTTTTTGCCATTGGGATAGCCTCGACCGTTGAACCGTTCATGGTGATGGCGCACGATATCTTTCCCCGCACCGAAGGCGGGGAAATATCCCACTAAAGCCTCCCCGATGCTGGGATGATGTTGAAACTGGGACCGCTCCTCCTTGCTCAGGGAGCCAGGCTTGTAGAGTAACTCATTGCCCATGCCTATCTTGCCTAGGTCGTGGAGGCGGGCGGAGGTGACGATCAAATCGAGCTGGTCGTAGGGGAGGCCCATCCGGCGAGCGATCATCCCCGCATACTCGGCCACCCTCTGGGAGTGGTGGTAGGTGCTGGAGTCCCGAGCATCAATGGTATCGGCTAAGGCGATGAGGGCCTTTCTAGTTTGTTCCAATGATTCGCGAACTAGCCCCATGGAGCGACGGACGATGAAGAGGGGAAGGAAGGCTAGGATGATGGTCCACGGCCCCACGGACCATAAGAGGGCCAAGATCCCTCCCAAGGGGATCATGGTCAAGTTGTGGGTTGCTGCGTCGCGCGAGGTGATCTTCCACACCGTCAACATAGGGAAGCCTTGGTCCAGGGATATCACCATGGAGACACACAACTCGGTGGTAGCGTAATAGGTCAGGCCGGCCAGGATCAGGGCGGCGAAGTTGCGAGGCGAGTTCAGGAGATGAGGTGTGGCATCAGCAGCCAGAAGATAGACCATACTAGTCAAAGCGTAAGAGGTTACGGCTTGAGCAACGTTGAAGGGCACCCTGTTCCAAGGCCGTTTGAGGATGGCTATCCTATAGCCCAGTTCCCCCATCAGGGTTCCCAAAAGGGAGATGAAGATGGTTTGTGCTGGGCCGAAGAGGATGACGGAGGCGATGAGGATGGCCGTGGATACGGTGACTTCCCCTAAATCGCCGGGCATCACGATAGGGAAGGCATCGGCCAGGGCCACCATCACCACGAAGAGCCCTATTATGGCCCAGCCGTGGAGGGTGGTGGGAAGGCCAGGGATGGAGTGGATGATCAAGGCTAGGGCCACCGCACCCAGGGCTACGATATAAATATCTCTAACCCAAGAACGCAAACCTCCTTACCCCCCTCGAGCCAATAACAAGGAGCCTCTTCAGAGGCTCCCTCACCACAAAGGCCAGGCCGGTGAGGCCTATCTGAAGGCTTCTACGGGTGCCACTTCGTGCCAGCGCCGCTGGCCAGGACGAAAGCGGCTATGGTCAGCAAAGCGTACAATACCCTCAAGAGGCGCCATTTCATGGTAGGGGAATCTCCTTTCGCTCAGTTTGAGCCCTGATAGGGCCCGACGTTGGATTCCCCTTCTCTCCGCTTCGGGCCTAAGCCCGTTTCCTTGTTAAGGAAAGGCAGCCTCCCAGATACGCCTCTCACCGGCCTTATATATCATTTTATCACATGCCATCGATGTTGTCAATGGCCAATTTTGCAAGAATTCAAAGATTATTAAGACAGTTTGATTATGGGCAAACGGCGGTTCACCGCGTCCAGGGCGGCGCGAGCGCTGGCCTCTATCTCGCCGCCGCCGCCTATGAAACTGACCCCCAACAAGGTCTCCTCGCCGGCGGGGAAGAGGGAGGAGACCTGTACCACGATGATGCTTCGGGATTCCAGGGGGAATTGGTAAAGCCCTTTGAGGGTCAGCTCCGCCTTGGCCCCCACCAGTTGCTGGAGGGCATCGACGGTGGCTTGGGCCACCAACCTGGCTCGGTCTTCCGAGCGCTCGGGGCTTCTGGCGAAACCGATATGAAGCCCCTCCGGCCCCTCGATCCTCACCTCTGCCTCGGCACCGGAGGGGCCAGGGTCGCAGCGGACGGAGGTCAATTTCACTCGCGGCAAGGCCAGGGGCACTATCTGTTCCTCTCCCAACTGGACCAGGCTGACCTTTCGGTAATCCACGCGGAGGCCGAACTTGACGAAGAGCAAGGATTCGATATCCCGGACTATCTGTTTGGGGGCCCTCTCCGTAGAGGCCATGACATGGATCTCGGAGATATCGTCGGGCTCTGTGATGACCACCCGGTTGGCCACTACCCCCTGTATCTGATTGATGGCCCCCTCCAGTTCCTGGGAGGTGAGTTTGCGACTGCCTTTAGCCATGAGTGCCCCTCCTAACCAAATCATTATACCTAGGAAGGGGCCTTAGGGCAATGCTACTTTAGGACTAATTCCGAGGGTTTGTCTATTGCCACCGCCCCTCGAGTGTGATATCATTGCTTACAGATCAGACCCTTTTCGCGAAGGAGGAGGGGATGCGAAGGCTAGTGGAGTGTGTGCCCAATTTCAGCGAGGGACGCAGGAAGGAGGTCATCGACCAGATCACCGGAGCCATAGAGGCGGTGGCCGGGGTGGGGCTCTTAGATGTGGAGATGGATGGCGACCATAACCGGGCGGTGGTGAGTTTCGCGGGCCAGCCGGAGGCGGTGGAGGAGGCCGCTTTCCGAGCGGTGAAGGTGGCGGCGGAACTGATAGATCTGGATGGCCATCAGGGGGAACACCCTCGCATCGGGGCCACCGATGTGGTGCCCTTGATCCCCATCGCCGGGGTGACTATAGAGGAGTGCGTGGAGATGGCCAAGAGGCTGGGGGAGAGGATAGCCACCGAACTGGGCATCCCCGTATACCTATATGAGAGGGCAGCCACCAGGCCGGAGCGAGCCGATCTGGCCTATCACCGTCGGGGCGAATACGAAGGCCTCAAGGAGGCCATCGCCACTGACCCGGAGCGAGCCCCGGACTATGGCCCCCGTGCCTTGGACAAGGCCGGGGCCACGGTGATAGGGGCCCGTGAACCCCTCATCGCCTATAACGTCTATCTCGATACGGAGGATCAAGATATAGCCCGGGCCATCGCTCGGGCCGTTCGTCACTCCTCGGGAGGGTTGAAGTATGTCAAGGCCTTGGGCCTCTATATAGCCCAGCGGGGGTTGGTCCAGGTCTCCATGAACATGGCCGACTACCGCCAGACCCCCCTGCACCGAGTCCTAGAGATGATCAGGCGGGAGGCCCAACGGTATGGGGTGGCGGTGGTAGGGAGCGAGGTGGTGGGCCTGGTGCCGGAAAAGGCCCTCCTCGAGGCGGCGGAGTTCTACTTACAGCTGGATGGCTTCTCCGAGGAGCAGATCCTGGAGAAGAGACTGGAGGCCCTGGAGGAGGTGCCGGCCAAGGCGGTGGTAGAGGCTGAGGCGACGCTGGGTTCCTTCCTCGAGGAAGTGGCTCGCTGCTCCCCCACCCCTGGAGGGGGGAGCGTGGCCGCCCTATCGGGGGCCCTAGCGGCGGCCCTGGCCAGCATGGTTTGTCAGTTGACCCTGACCAAGGAGGAGTATAGCCCCGTAGAGGCGGAGATGGAGGCCGCCTTGGAGACGGCGAAGGGGTTGCAGAGGGACCTAACCAGCCTGGTGGAGGAGGACCGATTGGCCTTCGAGACCTTGCTGGAGACCTATGGGCTGGCCAAGGAGACGGAGGAGAAGAGGGAAAGGCGCTCTTCGGCCATTCAGATGGCCTTGCGAGGGGCCGCCAGCGTGCCTTTGGCCGTGGCCGACCGGGGGGTGAAAGCCTTGGAGGTGCTCCTCACCTTGGCGGAGAAGGGCCTAGAGAGCGCCGCAAGCGACGTGGGCACGGCCGCCCAGATGGCCTTGGCGGCGGTGAAGGGGGCAGCCCTCAACGTGCGAACTAATATTATCTCCTTAGAAGACAAGGATCTGGCGCGGGCCTTCGAGGAGCAGATGATTACCTTTCAAAGCCGGGCCCAAGAGTTGAGCGCCCAGATCGAGGGGATGGTGGCCCAGAGGCTAGGCTCCTAGGAACCTATGGAGGAGCCACAAGAGGTAGGTGAGGCCGGCGAAGAGATAGGGGCTTCGCCGGCCAAATACTTGTCCCTCCTGCAGATTACTCAAGAACTCCTGCGGAGTGGAAAACTCCTTTATCTCCACCCCGGCCCGGCCTATCTCCCAGGGGAAATGGGCATCGCTCCCCGCGCCTATGGCGATGGCCCGGCTCTGCGCCAACTCCCGGGCTGCCTCGTTGTCCTCTCGGTGGCGGATGCGAGCGTTGAAACCCTCGATTATATCTACCCTCTCCAAGATGGCTTCTAGAGCCTTCCGTCCTATACTTTGGGGCGCGTCTTTTGCCAGAGGGTGAGTGGCATAGACCAGCCCCCCTTGCTCCTTGATCCTTTCCACCGTTTCCTCTAAAGGGACCCCCGGGGGTATCATCTCTTTCAGGAATAGCCCCCCTATCTCTCCCTCCGTAGTGAGCACCTCCTGGCCGATGATGACCGGGAAGGGAGCCATCTCCGCCAAGCGTTTAGCCCCCTCGATCTGGTCGTGGTCCAGGACGGCGATGGCTTCCACTTTGCCCTTTCTCATGGCCCTCACTATCGATGCCAGGGACATCCAGCAATCGAAGGAGTAGGTGGTATGGACATGGAGGTCAATGCGCAAGGGGCACTCCTAAAGGGGCCAAACTCGCTGGCCAGCCTTAAATACCATAGTCACCAGGTTGGTACCGAAACGGTAGGCCAGGTCTCGATAATCATGGGTATCAAGGACTATAAGGTCCGCCTTCTTGCCCTCTTCTAGGCTTCCCACCTCTTTCCCCTGCCCTATGGCATAGGCGGCGTTTATGGTGGAGGCCACCACGGCCTCGGCGGGGGTCATCCCCATATAGCGGCAAGCCAAGGCTGTGATGAAAGCCATCGACTCGCAGTAGCAGGTGCCGGGGTTGAGGTCGGTGGCCAAGGCTACGGGCACCCCAAGATCTATCAACCGCCGGGCCGGGGCATACTGAGGTTGGGCCAGGCCGAAGGGGGTACCGGGCAAAAGGACGGCTATGGTCCCCGCCCGGGCCAGAAATCTCATCTCTTCCTCTCTGGTGTGCACGAGATGTTCCGCCGAGATGGCCCCTAACTGGGCGGCCAAAGTCGCCCCTCCCAGGTTCTTGAACTCATCGGCGTGGATCTTGAGACCTAGCCCTAACTCCTTGGCCCTCTCCAAGATGCGACGGGATTGCTCCAAGGTGAAGGCCCCCTCCTCGCAGAAGACGTCGCAGAAGAGGGCTCCCTCCTTTGCTGCCCGTGGGAGCATTCCCTCCACCACCAATTGGACATATTCGTCGCTTTGCCCCTCATATTCTTCCGGTATGGCGTGGGCTCCCATGAAGGTGGGGACGAGGTCGATGGGATGCTGACGGTCCAGGATCTTGATGGCGTCCAGCATCCTCATCTCCGGGCCGTAATCCAAGCCATAGCCGGTCTTCACCTCGGCAGTGGTGGTGCCGTGGGCCAGCATCCTGTCCAGGCGAGGGAGGCTCTGGGCCACCAGTTCCTTCACGCTGGCTTCTCGAGCGGCCCTCACCGTGCTCATGATCCCTCCGCCAGCGGCCATTATCTCCAAGTAACTTTTCCCCTGCAGGCGCATCTCGAACTCATCGACCCGGGAGCCGGCGAAGAGGAGATGAGTATGGGGGTCCACGAAGCCGGGCATGACCACCTTGCCATCTGCATCGAGAGCCTCCTTTGCCTCCACTAGGTCCTCGACCACGGGGGAATTCCCCACCAAGGCGATACAGCCTTCCCTGATGGCCACCGCCCCATCCGCGATGAGGCCTAGGTCGCCCATATCCGGGCCGACTTTGGAGCCTGGAGGGGAGGCCAGGGTTAGAAGTTGCCCAATACTATGGATCAGGAGATCGACCCGCATCTTCTGACCTCTGCAAGAGTAGCCGGTTCCATTCTACTTCTGCAACGCTCGCTTGAACTCCTCAAACTTATTTCCCCTCCCTTCATTCCTTGACCATCTTTCCACCTCTTTGAGGTCCACCTTCTGGTCACGGCAGACCAGGAGGGCTTGTTCTAAGGCCTGATGGTCATCCCAATGGTAATAAGCGGCCAAGCGATCCTTGACGCAATCGGTCGGAGAAAGGAGTTTGAGGGGCAAGGAACTCGATGAAAAACTCGGTTTGGGGGTTCCTAAAATGACGGCCCTCTTCCACGAAACCGATTTCTTCCAGGGCCTCTCTAATCTTGCTCCGTTTTGCGTAATGTAAGGGAACGAAATCGAGGTCGTAAGAGATATATTTGTTCTCGGTGTAAATCGTAACACATGCACCGCCGGAGAGGACCGTTTCGATCCCATGTTTCCGGAGGTGAGCGGAGATATAGAAGGCCAGGTCCCGGAGGGACATCTCCTCCATCTTCATGCTAGAGGGGTTTGCCTGTCCTTCTAGGCCGGAGCCTGGGCCGGTAATATTTGTCCTTCTCTTCTTCTGGGATGAAGGTCAACGCGTTCTCCAGCAAGGCTTCTAATTCTTTTTTGAAGGGATACCTAGGGTTGAAACCGAACAGGCGCACCTTGCCTTTGAGTTTGCTATAGAGTACGCCGCCGCTCTCCAGTTTCTGGAGTTGATTTTGAACAACA
>CAYUAM010000105.1:0-6835 GCA_964442805.1 uncultured Anaerolineales bacterium
CTGGAGCGGGCCAAGGGGATCTTCAATTGTCAAGAGTTCTTCACCCAGGACTTAGCCACCTCTTTGGCCATCCAATTCGGCCCTGGGGCCCTGGGGGTAGTAGCCTATCAGGTGTGAACGATAAAGGGAAGAAATATGGATAGAAAAGCCTTCGTCGAACTTTTGGCAGAGCACGCCAACAAAATGATCAACGAGGGTAAGAGAAGGAGGGTCGATATTTCGCTCCCCCCTGACTATGAGCGGGCTTTAGGCCCCCTCCTCAGGTTGGCGGAGGAGGTGAATAGGGCCTTGAGGCCAGTGAAACCGAGGGCAGCCTTCCGAAAAGAGTTGGGGGGGCGCCTAAGTATGGCCGCCCAGAAACGGGTACGGCTCGAACCCCGGCGGAGGTGGAGAGGGGCTTTGCTCTTTGGAGCGGCAGTAGTAGGCTCCATCCTTCCCCTTCTAGGGGTGGTAATAGCCTACATCGTACGCTCCCATTGGAAAAGGGCTCAACACCCCTCCTAATCTCCTTCCGATACAGATGGCCGCGCCAGGCCCTGCCCCCACGATCAAACCATCGTAAGGCGCGCTCATGTCACCGCCCTTGAAAGGCTTTCCATATCTCCTCCTGGCGGGCCCACATGCGCTCCCTATCCTCCGCCCTTTCATCGGCATAGCCTAAGAGGTGGAGCAGGCCATGGACCAGAAGGAACTCCAACTCCTCCTCTACGGAATGGCCCACCTCTTGGGCTTGAGAGCGAGCATGGGGGTAAGAGATGACGATATCTCCCAGGTAATGGTGGCCTGGAGGGCAGACGAAACCATTCCCCTGGCCTCCGAAGGCCAGGACGTCGGTAGGAAGATCTAGGTGGCGGTATCGCCAATTCAGTTCCCTCACCTTCTGGTCATCGGCAACGAAAAGGCCCAACTCAACCGGCTGGGCCACCCCTTCCAGGCGAAGCGTATGGACCACAAGGTCGGAAAGACGCCCCTCATCCAGGGTTATCCCCAGGGCCGGATCGATCTGCACCGTCAGGTCCACCTTCATCGCTGGCCTCCTCCTTCGACTCCTCGGGGTATCTTATACGAGGATGATAGACCCCCTCCAGGATGCGGCTGAAACTGTCTCGTATCTTTTCCAGGTCGCGCAGGGTAAGGTCGCTCTCGTTTAACTGCCCTTCCGCCAGCCGAGCCTCCATGATGCCCCGCACGATCTTCTCCATCTCCTCCGGAGAGGAGGGGCTCTCCGCTCGGACGGCGGCCTCCACCGCGTCAGCCAGCATGAGGATGGCTGCTTCCCGGCTACGAGGCCGGGGACCCGGATAACGGAACTCCTCCTCCGATACCTCCCCTTGTTCCTTCGCCTCCCGATAGAAGTAATCGGCCCGGCTCGTGCCATGGTGCTGAGGGACGAAATCCCGTATGGCCTCCGGCAGGTCGAACTTCTTGGCCAACTCCAGCCCATCCTTCACGTGGGCGATGACCATTTGGGCGCTGGTCTTGGGGTCCAAATGCTCATGGACGTTCACGCCTTCCCCCTGATTTTCCACGAAGAAGTAAGGGCGACGGACCTTGCCCACATCGTGATAGTAGGCCCCCACCCTGGCCAAGAGGGAGTTGGCCCCTATGGCCTCCGCAGCCTGCTCGGCCAGGTTGCTCACCATCAAACTGTGATGATAACTGCCCGGGGCCTTAAGAAGCAACTCCCGCAGCAAGGGGTGGTTGGGACGGGCCAACTCCAGGAGCCTCAAGGTGGTGGTGAAGCCCAAGAGGTTCCCCAAGACATAGAAACCTGCCAGGGTGAGGCTAGCCGCTAGGGCTCCGTTGCCCATCGCTCCCCCAAGGAGGGCGAGGGTGGTCATCAGGTCTTGTTCCCGCTCCAAGAGGCGAAAGAGGAGGACCATCAAGGCGTTGGCCAGGGCCAAGTAGCCTCCCGCCCACAGGAAGGAGTTCAGCCTCTCCACCCGATGGAGGGCCAAGGCGGAGATGACCCCTCCCACGAAGCCATAAACGGCCAACTCCAGGGAGCCGCTAACGAAACCCATGGTGAGGCTGAGGAGGGCGGTGATGAGGATGGCTAAGTCGGCATTGACCAAGGCGGCCAGGAGCATGGAGAGGGTGGCCAGGGGAAAAAGGTAGGCCCAAAAGGCTTGACCGGAGGTCATCAACTTGGCCCCTAAGGTGAATAAGAGGAAGAGGAAGGCCAAAAGGAGGATCTGACGGCGATTATCCCAAAAGGAGGGGTGAAGAAGATAGATATATAGGATTAGAATGGTCACTACGATGAGCGCAAAGAAGGCTTGGGCGGCTATGGTGGGCCACTCTATAGCCACTTGGCGCAGGCCCAGGGCGCCTAAAGCCTCCCAGACCTCCGGGGTGACCACATCACCCTCTCGGATCACCACCGCGCCCTTGTTGATGGTCACATAGGCTGGTTCCACGGCGGCCCGGGCCTGGGCTCGGGCCTGTTCTGTGGCCTCCTGGTCGAAGAAACTATTGGCCACCACGAAATTCCTAGCCCAAGCCTCTACCAACTCTGACTGGGTCGGGGGAAGGGTCAGGCTGATATAGCCGGGGAGACCATGTTTCACCTCCGAAACCTGCCCCGGTCGAATATCCTCCCGCAAGACCTCATCCAGGACCCGGAGGCTCTCCGCTTTCACTCCCTGCCAGGTCTCCTCCTCCAGGGTGATAGTATCGCTTATCACGGTGAGGGGGAGGGTTACATCCGGGATGGCGCGCAAGAGGGCTACCTTCTTCGCCTCGGTGGCATATTCATCATGGCGCACGGAATCCACATAGTCGAAGACCTGACGAGCCCGCGAGATGGCTTGCCGGGTTATCTCCGGATCCGCCTCCTGGTATATGTCCTCTACTCCCTCCTCGGCCTTCTTTACCTCCTCCTCCGTCCTGAGTTGGCTGATATAGGTAACCTGCCGTGGGGCGCGGATATCCACCGGGCTCACTTCCCCCACCGCCAAATCGACCCGTTTGGGCAGGAACTGGAAGATGAGGATGAGGCTCACCGCGGGGAAGAGGAAAAGGCCGGTAACCAAGCCCCTGAGGAGCCTGGATCGCCTCAAAGCCTCTTGGCCTTCCTTCGCCATCTCTCTCCTTATCAATGAAGCGCCCGTCGGCGCTTCAAGGTTGAACTGTCGATGATGACCACCGTGTTCTCGTTAGCCGTCCGCGCTCAGGAGCCGACGCACTACCTGGCTGACCGCCCCTCCCTCGGCCCGACCCTTTACCCTGGACATCATCTCCCTCATCACCTGACCCATTCGGCCCGGCCCTTTGGCCCCCATCTCCTCGATCACCTGACGGGCCAAGGCTTCTATCTCTCCCTCCGACAACTGCGCGGGGAGATATTCCATGAGGATGGTCAACTCCGCTTCCTCTTGAGCCACCAGATCCTCTCGACCGCCTTTCTTGAACTCGGCGATGGCCTCCCGCCTACGCTTGGCCTCAGAGGACACTACTTGTAAAATCTCCTCTTCGCTTAACTCCTTGCGCTGAGGGCCCTCCTCCGCCTCTTTCTTCGAGGGTATCTCCGCCTTGTGAATAGCATCGAGGAGCAAGCGGAGGGTGGTTCGCCTACGCTCATCTCGGGCTTTGATGGCCTCCTTGAGGTCCTCATTCAACCGTTCCTTCAGGTTCATAGAACCGCCTCTAACGCCATACTATCATACATTATAAGGCAGAGAGGGGACTTTGTAAAGGCCCCCTCCCCCTCTTCGGTAACCTATACCACCAATGGTGCTGACCAATAGATTAAGTGAGCCCTACCACAGCGTAGGCGGGTCGCTCACCCCGGCGGCCACCTCATGGGCCGCCCACCCAGGAGGTGAAGGTGGAGGTGCGGGATCGACTGGCCAGCCTGGGAACCACAATTAACCACCAGGCGATACCCGCCCTGGGCGATGCCTTCCGTCTGAGCCAGGTCGTTGGCCACACATATCATCTTGAAGACCAGCCGAGCGTGGTCGGTGCAGACGGCGGAGATGGTAGGGATGTGCTCATTGGGGACCACCAAGATATGGGTAGGAGCCTGAGGGTGCTTATCCCTGAAGGCGGTGATGGCCTCATCCCGATATACGATCTCCCCCGGCGCCTTCCCCGATATGATCTCACAAAATTCGCATGGCATCTCCCCCTCCGTTACAATTTATATCCTATCTGGCGCAGGAAACCCTTCCTCCACTCCACATCCTTCTCGCTCTCTACCCCGACCGACTTGGCCCCGTCTATCACCCCCAGGATGCCCCGCCCTTGCTCCGTCTCCGCTATCACCACCTGCACATCATTGGCCGTGGCGCAGAAGATGGTACACACCTCCGGCACCCTCTTTATGGCGTTCAGCACGTTTATGGGGTAGGCATCCCTCATGAAGACGATGAAGGCGTGGCCGGCGGAGAGAGCCAAGGCGTTCTTCTGGGCCATCTCCACCAGTTCGGGGTCGGTGCCGCTGGAGCGCACCAGGCGCACCCCCGAGGACTCGCAGAAGGCCACCCCGAATTTGACCCCCGGCACCGAATTCACCATGGCCTCATGGACATCCTCCACCGTCTTGATGAAATGGGACTGGCCCAGGATGAGGTTAACCTCCGGGGGCTTCTCAATTTTCAGGAGCGAGATCTCCACTCTTTCCGCCATCTTTTCCCTCCCAGATTAAGGTTTCAGTTTCAACCCCTCTTTCCTGAATATATCGGAGGCGATGATGAAACGTTGGATCTCGTTGGTACCTTCGTAGATGCGGGTGATGCGCGCGTCGCGGTATATCCTCTCTATGGGCAGGTCTCGCACATAGCCCGCCCCCCCATGGAGTTGGACCGCTTTGTTGGCCGCTCGATGGGCCGCCTCCGAAGCGTATAGTTTGCTCATGGCCGCCTCCCGATGGAAGGGCTGGCCTTTATCCGCCAGCCAGGCGGCCCGATAGACCAAGCCCCGGGCGGCCTCGATCTCGGTGGCCATATCGGCGATCATCCATTGAATGGCCTGCTTCTCGGCGATGGGGCCGCCGAACTGCTCCCTCGTCTTGGCGAACTCTATGCTGGCCTCCAGCGCTCCCTCCGCCGCTCCCAGGGAGATAGCCGCTATCCCTAACCTCCCGAATTCGAGGGTCCTCAGGGCGATGGGCAGACCCTTTCCCCCCTCCCCGCCCAAGATATTCTCCTCCGAAACAGGGCAATCATCGAAAAAGATCTGGTTGGTGGCACAACCTCTTATCCCCATCTTCTTGTCCCGGCGGCCCACCTTCAAGCCTGGCGTCCCCTTCTCTACGATGAAGGCGGTGATGCCCCGCGCCCCGGCCTCGGGATCGGCCTGGGCGAAGACCACGAAGGTCTCGGCGATCTCGCCGCTGGTGATCCATTGTTTAGTTCCTCGCAGGAGGTATCGACCGTCGCCCTTTACGGCCCTGGTTTGGATCGAGGCGGCATCGGAGCCCACCTGGGGCTCGGTCAAGCAGAAGGCCCCGATCTTCTCCCCCTTAGCCAAGGGGGGTAGATACCTCTTCTTCTGCTCCTCCGTGCCCCCCAAATAGATGGAGTTGGCCGCCACCCCCACGTGGACGGATACGATGGTGGCCGTAGCCAGGCAGACCTTCCCTAGTTCCTCCAAAAGCAAACAGTGGCCCAAAGCCCCCACCCCCGAACCGCCGTACTCGGAAGGAAAGAGGAGGCCCAGAAGTTCCATCTCCGCCATCTTCTTCAAGGTCTCCACCGGGGTGCGGTCCTGGCGGTCAATGGTATCGGCCAGAGGTTTCACCTCGTTTTGGGCGAAGTCGCGGAAGAGTTCCTGGAACATCCGCTGTTCTTCGGTCAACTCGAAATCCATGCCCTACCTCCCCTGAAGTGGCCAGGCCATTCGATGACCCTCTGAAAAAGACAGCCTGTCTCAACGGTCTGCGAACTTGGGCTGCCGCTTTTCCAGGAAAGCCTTCAAACCCTCCTTAGCATCTTCCGTTTCCATCAAGGAAGCGAACTGGTCGGCCTCCATATCCAACCCTTCCGCAAGGGAAACTTTCATCCCCTCGTTGACCGCCACCAGAGCGGCAGCGAGGGAAGACCGGCTCAGGGAAGCCATCTTCTTGGCCAAGCCCATAGCCGTCCGCACCACCTCCCCGGCGGGGACGGCCTTATTTACCAGGCCTATATTGGCCGCCTCGGCCCCGGAGATCCTGGCCCCGGTGAGGATCATCTCCAAGGCCCGGCCCTTGCCCACTATACGGGGGAGCCTTTGCGTTCCCCCGAAACCGGGTATTATGCCCAGATTTATCTCCGGCTGGCCCAGTTGCGCTCGGTTGTTGCAGATGCGGATGTGACAGGCCATGGCCAACTCCAAGCCGCCCCCCAGGGCATAGCCGTTGATGGCGGCGATGATGGGCTTGGGGGCAGCCTCGATCTTATTGAGGAGGGTTTGCCCCATCTTCACCAACTCCCGAGCCTCCTGGCCATCCTTGATGTTCAAGATCTGATTGATGTCTGCCCCGGCGATGAAGGCGTATTGGCCGCCGCCGGTGATGACGATGGCTTTCACTTCGTCGTTGGCAAGCAGTTCATCCAGGGCGCCGTCCAATTCGGTGACCGTGGCCGTATTGAGGACGTTCATGGGGGGATAGTCCAAGGTGAGGAGGGCCGCTCGGTCCTCGATGGAGATTTTGACATACTGTCTTTGGACCATATTCCGTCCTTTCTATGGTTTGTGGAACGCTACTGCGTTCCCTTCTCGCCCTGTAACATCGTTTCGATCCGGGCCAGTCGGCCCTGAATGCGTCTCAAGGATAAGAAGGCGTAGACCACGCCCGCTATCATCAGCCCTCAGGGAAAGATGATGGGAAAGACGGGGAAAAACGGCC
>CAYUAM010000106.1:0-6800 GCA_964442805.1 uncultured Anaerolineales bacterium
CGGGCCAAGCGGTGGTGGCCGACTTGGGCCTGATGCCTCACCTCCTCATCGCCGGGGCTACCGGTTCGGGCAAGAGTGTATGTATCAGTTCCCTCCTCACCTGTCTCCTCTTCCAAAACCCTCCCTCCCGCTTGGGGCTGCTCCTCGTAGATCCCAAGATGGTAGAGTTGGTCCACTTCAGCGGCCTCCCCCATCTGATGAGGCCAGTGGTAAGGGAGGTGGACGAGACCATCTTGGCCCTGCGGGGGGTAATGAAGGAGATGGAGAGGCGGTATCGCGACTTTGCCCGGGCCGGCGCCCGTAATATCGACCATTATAACGCCCGTCAGGCGGGACTAGGCGAGAAACCTTTGCCCTATATAGTAGTGGCCATCGATGAGTTGGCCGACCTGATGATGGCCGCCCCCGATGAGATCGAGAGGCTCATCTGTCGCTTGGCCCAACTTTCTCGCGCTACGGGCATTCACCTCGTCATCGCCACCCAGCGCCCCTCGGTGGAGGTGGTGACCGGGCTGATAAAGGCTAACTTCCCGGCGCGCATCTCTTTCGCCGTTTCCTCCCAGGTAGATTCCCGGGTGGTCTTGGACGCAGCGGGGGCAGAGACCCTCTTGGGAAGGGGGGATATGCTCTATATGGCCCCCGATTCCTCAAGTTTGTTGCGGCTCCAAGGCTGTTTCGTCTCCGATAAGGAGATAGGGAGGCTAATAGCCTTCTGGCAGCGGGAAGCCCCTCCCGAGGAGAGAGAAGAGGAGGTGATACCTTGGGAGGAGGTGGAGGAGGAAGAGAAACATGATTCCCTTTTGGAGGAGGCCATCGCCTTGGTAAGGCAACATGAGCGGGCCTCGGCTTCCTTCCTGCAGCGTCGTCTGGGCATCGGCTACCCTCGGGCGGCCCGTCTCATGGAGCAACTGGAGGAGTTGGGCTATGTGGGGCCCATGGAACGGGGTGGCCGCTCGCGGAAGGTGTTGATCGAGGGTGAAGAGGAGGAGGTGATTGGTTAAGAGAAAAGAGAAGTCGGGGAAGGAGAAGCTCGAGGCCGAGGGGACGGTGGTTGAGACCTTGCCCAACGCCATGTTTCGGGTACGATTGGATAGCGGCCACGAGGTCTTGGCCCACATCTCTGGTCGCATGAGGATGTATTATATCCGTATCCTTTTGGGCGATCGGGTATTGGTGGAATTATCCCCCTACGATCTGACTCGCGGCCGTATCGTCTATCGTTACAAGAAATGAGAGCGATATTTCTCCTCTTCACCACCTCCTTGATGGTCGGTCTCTCCGGGGCCCTCACGCCGGGCCCCGTCTCTATGTTGACCATAAGCCAAAGCGCCCGCTACGGCTTCTGGGCTGGCCCCCTGGTAACCTTGGGACACGCCGCGGCCGAGTTGGCCATGGTGGTGGCCTTGGCTTTCGGCCTGGGACGCCTCTTCCAACGCAGCCTGGTGGCAGGGCTGATTGGCCTCTTGGGGGGAGGCTTTCTCCTCTGGATGGGGCTGGATATGGCCCGCAGCGCCTGGCAAGGGATGGCCTTTGCCTTGGAGCCGGAGGAGTTGAGCGGCTTTACCGGCTTAGGCACGGTGGCGGCAGGATTCTTGGTCAGCGTCTCCAACCCCTATTGGCTGGTCTGGTGGGCCAGCGTAGGAGGCAGTTATGTGGTCCTGGCCTTAGAAAGGGGAGGGGCAGGGATAGGGGCCTTCTTCGGAGGCCATCTCCTCTCCGATTTAAGTTGGAACTCCTTCTTGGCCTTCCTCATCGTCTCCGGGAGCCAGATCCTCCATCAATCCCTCTATCGCGGGTTTCTCTTCATCTGCGGCCTCTTCTTGGTGGGCTTGAGCATCTATTTCATTTACTCTGGACTGAGATTCCTACGGGGCAAAAAGGTAGCCCAGGCTAACTGATAAAAGATACGATGACCAGAAGCCCCGCCCTTGTCGGGGCTTTTTGACGGTGCTATAATGGTGATAGAGTGTGTTCTTTGGTTGTGGCTGGGAGGAGAAGATGTCTGGACACTCCAAATGGTCAACCATAAAGCGAAGGAAAGGGGCCAGCGATGCTAAGAAGGGCCAACTCTTCACCAAATTGGCCCGGGAACTCACCATCGCGGCCCGGGAGGGGGGAGGGGACCCGGAGGCCAACTTCCGCTTGCGCTTGGTGATAGAGAACGCCAGGCAGGCCAACATGTCCAAGGATAAGATGGAACAGGCCATCAAGAGGGGCACCGGGGAACTCAGGGGCGAGGAGTTGGTGGAGGTCTTCTACGAGGGGTATGCGCCCCACGGAGTGGCCCTAATGCTGGATGCCCTGACCGATAATCGAAATCGGGCCGTGGCCGGTATCCGGCGCCTCCTGACCCGCAACGGGGGCAGCCTCGCGGAGGCGGGCAGCGTGACCTGGCTCTTCGATCAGAAGGGGCTCATCATCATCGAGGCCGATGGCCAGGAGGCGGAAGCAGCGGCCTTGGTGGCCATCGACGCTGGGGCGGAGGACGTGCGGGTAAATTATGGCCTAGTGGAGGTATATACCGCCCCCCATGATTTTCGTCGGGTGAAGGAGGCCCTGGAGAAGGAGGGCATCGCCTTCTCTTCGGCGGAGAGCACCAAGGTGCCCAAGAGCCTGATCCAACTCCGGACGGAAGATACCCTCAAGGTTATGCACCTCATCGAGGCCTTGGAGGAACTGGAGGACGTGCGCCAGGTCTATTCCAACCTGGAGATCCCGGTGGAGGTTTTGGCCGATTACGAAAGCGAGTGAGGTATTGGCTTTGGGCATCGACCCTGGGCTTTCCACCACCGGTTATGGCCTGGTGAAGAGAGCAGGGGATGGGCTGACCTTAGTGGCTTACGGGTGCATCGTCCCGAGAAGCGCTTTGACCGCGCCTCAAAGGCTCCAGGTCATCTACCAGGAGTTGGGGGAGATCATCGCTACCCAGGAACCCACCGAAGTGGCAGTAGAGAGGCTCTTTTTCAGCAAGAACGTGCGCACGGCCATGGCCGTGGGCCAAGCGCGGGGGGTAGCCCTTTTGGCCGCCACCAACGCTGGCCTCCCCATCTACGAATACACACCCTTGGAGGTGAAGCAATCGCTGGTGGGGTACGGGCGGGCCAGCAAGGGACAGGTTCAAGAGTTGGTTAAGGTCGTTTTGGGTTTGGATTACCTCCCCCAGCCGGATCACGCGGCCGATGCCCTGGCGGTGGCCATTTGCCACCTTTGCTGTGTGGATGTGGCCAGGCTCTTAGAGGGGAGTTGAATCCGGTGGGAGGCCTATGATCTCCAGCCTGAGGGGCAGGCTCGTAGCCAGGGGCGAGGACCACGTCATCGTGGAGGTGGGCGGCCTGGGCTTCAAGGTCCACACCCCCGCTCCCTTCCTTAGGCAAGAGGCCCGTGTGGGCCACGAGGTCTCGCTTTTCACCCACCTCCACCTCCGGGAGGACGATGTATCCCTCTATGGCTTCGAGAGCGAGGAGGAACTGGCTCTCTTTCGCCTCCTCTTGACCGTCTCGGGCGTGGGGCCCAAATTGGCCTTGGCCACCCTCTCCAACATCCCTCCCAATTCCTTCCGCACTGCCGTGGCTCAGGGAGACCTGGAACTCCTCAGCCAGGTGCCGGGCATAGGCAAGCGCACCGCGGAGAAGATCGTCCTCTACTTGAAGGATAAGGTGGGTATAGAGAAGCTTGTCCCGGTGGCGGCCCTGAGCCCTGAGGATAGGGAGGCGGTGGAGGCCCTCACCGCTTTGGGCTATACCCTCTCCGAGGCTCGGGAGGCAGCCGGATCCTTGGCTGAGGAGGAGATGAGCCTGGAGGAGAAGGTGATGGCCGCCATCCGTTATCTGACCAGGGAACGTTCCTCTTGATCCTCATTTCCCAAGGCAAAATTGGCTGAAGATCACCTCCAAAAGTTCCTCGCTGGCCGTCTCTCCCGTGATCTCCCCTAGGGCGTTCACCGCGGCCTGGAGGTCGATGGCCAAGAAATCGGCGGGCAGCGATCGTCGATGTGATTCCTCTAAGGCCTGAAGGTGGCTCAAGGCCCGCTGGAGGGCCTCCTTGTGGCGCGGGTTGGAGACTAGGGGGAGTTCAGAGGTCATCACCCTCCCGGAGAGGACCATCTCTGCCATCGCTTCCTCTAAGGCCCCCAAACCTTCCCCAGTGAGGGCGGAGACGAGGAGCCTTGGCACATCGGGCAGGAAACCGTCGAGCGTGGCTTGTGGGGGAAGGTCTATCTTGTTGACAACCAAGAGGACCGGCCTGCCCTCAATGAGGTTGGCTATCTCCCAGTCTTCGTCTTGGAGGGCCTCGCTCCCATCTATCACCAAGAGGGCTAAATCGGCCCTCTCCAGGGCCTCTCGGCTCCGCTCCACCCCCAACCTCTCCACCAAATCTCTCCCTTCGGAGATCCCCGCCGTATCAATCAGGGTAAGGGGGATGCCTTGAAGGTTGAGGCTCTCCTCCACCGTGTCCCTGGTGGTGCCAGGGATGGGGGTCACGATGGCCCGATTGGTACGCAGGAGGGCGTTGAGCAGGCTGGATTTGCCCACGTTAGGTCGTCCCACGATGGCTACCCGCACCCCTTGGCGATAGATGATCCCCTGGTCGGCGTTCCCAAGGAGCCCCTCTATCTTCTCCCTAGCCCGTCGCAGCGGCCCCTCCACATCTCGTTCCGGTATCTCGTCCTCTTCGAAGTCGATAGTGGCCTCCAGATAGGCCAAGATCTCCACCAACTCCTTTCGTACCCCTCGCACCTCTTGGGAGAGCCACCCTCCCAGTTGATGCAGGGCCACCCGCAGGCTGGCCTCCGTCTTGGCCCGCACGATATCCAAGACCGCCTCCGCTTGGGCCAGGTCTAAGCGGCCCAGCAGAAAGGCTCGACAGGTCATCTCCCCGGGGTGGGCCAAACGGGCACCGTGGCGCAAGGCCAACTCCAGTACCCGCCGCAAGGGAGTGATGCCTCCGTGGCAGTTGATTTCCACCACATCCTGTCGGGTGTAAGAGCGGGGGGCCTTCATATAGGAGACCAGGACCTCGTCTATCTCCTCCTGGGTCTGGGGGTCAACGATATGGCCGTAATGGAGGCGGTAGGACTCCAAACCCTCCCCCTTGGCGCGGCGGAATATCTTCTCCAGGATGGCCACCGCCTCCGGCCCGCTCATCCTCACGATGCCGATCCCCCCCTCACCCAGGGGAGTGGAGATGGCGGCAATAGTATCGTCTAGGGAATACATCTACCTCTACCCTCTTCGCCTCAAATTATATCAGAGGCGGAGGGGAAGACAAAAGGCTCATCGATGCTCTTGCTTTTGAAAGGATGACTTGACAAGACTCTTCAATATTGCTATAATTGTACTAGGTGAATTAGTAGAATCTTCGGCATACCTTATGTAGGTAGGTCATTAAGGTAGGAACACAGCATAAGAAAAGGAGATAAGCGTGGAGGCATTGCAAGTTCTACGACCGGAGCGGAGATATTTGACCAAACTTCAAATGGTTTACGCCGTGATCGGAGCGCTAGCCCTGGGAGGCTCTCTTGCTATGGCCGTGCCTATAGGGCTAGACGCCGGTGGAACTAGGGGCATGACTATCGGCATCGTGGTCTCTGTGCTGACCAATGCCGCCTGGCTGATACCGGCCTTCATCATCGCCCCCTTCTACTACCGGAGCCTCGAATACCATATCCTAGAGGATGAGGTGATCGTGCATGTGGGCGTTTGGACCAAGTCAGTAAAACATGTTCCTTACCGCACCGTCACCAACCTCAGGGTGAAACGCGACCCCTTCGATCGCATGCTAGGTATGGGCACGCTGGAGGTCCAGACGGCGGGGATGAGCGGACAGACGGGGGCTGAGCAGAGCCTGGTGGGCCTATCCAACGTCCAGGAGGTATATGAGACGGTAAGCGCGGCCTTAAGGCGCTTTCGGGGAGCGATGGCTCCCACCCAGGCGGAAGTTGAAGCGGTCTCCATGACCGAGCCCCAGGTGCTCAACGCTATTCTGGATGAAGTACGGGCTATCCGACGTGTGCTCTCTGAGGAGGAATAGTTTAGCAGGCAAAGGAAGATATGGAGATCCAGGTCGATCACCAAAGCGGTGTGCCCATCTACACTCAGATAATGGAGCAAGTCAAACATCTGGTGGCCACCGGGAGGCTCGGGCCAGGGGACCAACTGCCCACCATTCGCCAACTGGCCGTAGACCTGCGGGTGAACCCTAACACCGTAGTTCACGCCTATCGCGAACTGGATCGTCAAAGGGTGATCTCCACCCAGCAGGGTCGCGGCACCTTCATCGCCCAGCGCCCCGACGAGAGGCGGCTGGCGGAGATGCGCAAGGATCGCCTGCGGGCTATAATGGGCCATGCCCTGTTAGAGGCCCTCAGCCTAGGCTATGAGGCCCAAGAGATAAGAGAGGCCTTTGAGAAACAACTGGAGGAGTGGCGGAGGGAGAACGGCCCTCGCCCTAATTCTTAAAGGAGGCATAAAGATGGTAACCCTAAAATCGTGGAGAAAGAAGGCTGTGGAGGAGAGCGGGGAGGCTTGGGAGAAGAGGATGAAAAAGTGGGAGGAGGGGCGAGAGTTGGCCTCCAAGGTGGCCAACCCCGTCTCCGTGACCGTCTTTTCGGTCCTGCTCGCCCTAAGTATCCTGGCAGGGGTGGCCTTGGATCAACTATCCGGGGCTCCCGATTGGGTGTTGGCCATTGTCATCCTCGCCGGCACCATCATCTCTTTCTATTTCCTCCTTGCCATAAAGATCGCCAGCCAGTGGGAGAAAGCGGTGGTGTTGCGCTTCGGCAAATTCCGGCGATTGGCCGG
>CAYUAM010000107.1:0-6786 GCA_964442805.1 uncultured Anaerolineales bacterium
CCATAGGGGCGGCGCTGTTGGTTTTGACGGCCTTTCCCCTGATGGTCGTTGCCGATTCACCTCCTCCAGGGGGGCCGTCCATACAGTCGCCCAGAGTGATGGCCAATGAGAGTTTTGAGGCCCTGGGGGTATTCCCTCCCTCAGGCTGGTCGTTGATACGGACCAACGCCAGGCAGACCTGGAAAGCACTTGGCCTACCCTACTTGATGCCCAATTCCGGCCATCAGTCGGCCATCGTGCTCCCTGATCCTAAAGGTAAACGTCAGGACGAGGTGCTCTTGACCCCCAAGATATACGCCCCGAATATCCTCCTCTTATTCTCCACCATGACCAGGAACGTAACCAAGTGTAAGCCTGTGGACGGGGTTTGTGACCTCCAAATATGGTTGGTCAGGGGGGCCTGGGGTCCGGGAGGGGGGGCTGATAAGCGGCTAGAGCGGGTGGACAACAGTTGGACGGAGGACGACGGGTGGGTGCGGGGATCCGTTAGTATTTCTTTGGAAAGCATGGGCATCTACGAGCCCATCAGGATAGGTTTCCGCTACGTGGGCAAAGAAGGTGGGGGCATCGCTCTGGACGACGTGAACGCAGTTGCCTATGACCAGTTGAACAAGAATTGGTCTTTCGAGCGTGGGGGTACGATGGCCAGGGGATGGAAGGGGCGGAACCTCACTGCCCAGGACAAGCGGGATAACAATAAGTCAAAGAGCGGCTCTTGGTCGTTCAGGATGGTGGGGAGCAGCGCCGACAAATCCTTGTTCCAGACCATCACCTTCTCCGGCCATGCCTATGACACTCTTACGGTATCTGGTTGTAGCAGGTCGGAGTATGCCAAGGCTGGGCGGCCATATGAGGTGGTGGCCGTTATCTATCATCTGGACGGGAGCAAGGAGAGCCACAAGATAAAGTTCTCCAGCGGCAGTCATGGTTGGCAGTGCAAGAGCGACTCTTTTCTGACCAAGGAAGCCTACAAGCGGATCGAACTGGAGATACGGTACTGGGGGCAAGGGGGGAAGGCCTGGTTTGACGACGTTTGGGTAAACAATCCATAATGAGGCTTCGTACCCGGTGTAAGGCGAGGTCGAAGTCTGGTAGCATCGGTTCTAGGAAAGGAGGAAGGAGACATGGATCGAAGAGGAACATGGAGGGTCATAGCGGTAGCATTTTTGATTTCGATGGCCTTTCCCCTGGTCGTCGCTGCGGATGAGCCTCCACCGGAGGGGCCGTCGATAGAGTCGCCCATGCTAGTGCCCCTGGAGAGTTTCGAGGGCTGGGAGTTTCCTCCACCGGAGGGGCCTTCGATACAATCGCCGATGGTCTTGCCCAACGAGAGTTTCGAGGGCTTCGCCTTTCCCCCCTCGGGATGGGCGGTGAAACAGAAGAACGTCAACCAGACCTGGGTGCAACGAGGCCACCCATTTCTCTGGCCCAACTCCGGGGTTCAGGCGGCGGTGGTATATCCCCATAGCGATCCTCAAAAAGAGGTGCTATTGACCCCCAAGATATATGCTCCCAATATTTATCTCATTTTACACACCATGACCACATCCGTGGCCACCTGCGGGACTTTGGGCGATGCTTGCGACCTGGAGGTATGGGTAGTAAGAGGGGCCTGGGGTGGGGGAGATGATCTCTACCAGGGGGTGTTCGACGGCTCGTGGACGACGGATAATACCTGGGTGCGAAATTCCTTCTTCATTGGTTTGGAAGGGATGGGCATCTACAAGCCCATCAGGATAGGCTTCCGCTATGTGGGCCAGAATGGCGCAATGATCGCCCTGGACGACGTGACGGTAATCGCCGTTAACGCGTTGAACAAGAATTGGTCCTTCGAGCGAGGGGGGACCATGCCCACGGCCTGGGAGGGACGGAATCTCACCGCACTGGATAAGCGGGACGATAGCCAAGCCTGGAGCGGCTCTTGGTCGTTCAAGATGAAAGGGAGTAGCGCTAACAAAACCTTGATCCAGACCATCAGCATATCGGGACATGCCCATGACCGTCTCATGTTGTGGGGTTGTAGCAAGTCGGTGAATGCCGTGGCGGGGCGCCCCTATGAAGTGATAGCCATCATCTATCACCGGGACGGGAGTCGGGAGATTCACAAGATAAAGTTCGCCAGTGGCAGTCACGACTGGCAGTTAGAGAACAAGACTATCCTGACCAAGGAACCCTACAACCGCATTGACCTGGAGATACGGTACTGGAATCAAGGGGGGAAAGCCTGGTTTGAGGGGGTTCAGATAACTCACGTGTAAAGACGCGCTTGTCACCATTATGGGTAAGGTCGGAATGCAGCAGCGGGGAGGGGCTCATAAGCCCCTCCCATTAGTTTGTCTATTCTATTCCACGGCCCTGTTCACGGCCGCATAAGCCTTGTTGAAGAGTTCCAATAGTTTGTCCACGTGTTCTTCGGGTGACTTGACCTTATAGTCCTCTATCCGCCAAGTGTTGTCCACCCGGGCCACTATCCAGTGGGCTAGGGCGATTTTGGCCACCTCTTTAGAGTCGGTATCGGGGATGACCTCTGCCATTTTCCTCTCCCTTCTATCTAAGATTGAGCCCTATTATACTCGTCGCCGCCAGGAAAGCAAAAGGGCTCCTTAAGAGGGTTCAAGGAATTCCCTCATCGGCGAGGGTTGGATGGCTAGGTAGAGATGGCCTTTGCCCCAAGGAGGGAGGCCCGTTGTAGGGCCTCCTCGCCGAAGCGTTCTCGAATGAGGTCGACGGTGTGGTTCAGGCGGGATAATCTGGCCTCCCTATCGAGGAGGGCCAGTTGGCGAGGGGCGGAGAGGGAGGGCAGGAAGTTACTGACGGTTACCCCCAACAGGCGGAGGCGCAGGCCGGGCCGCCACTCCTTGCGCAGGAGTTTCACCGCCTGGCCGTGGATGACTTGATCCAGGTCAGTGGGGTGGGGGAGGGTGGCGCTGCGGGTGAAGGTGGCGAAGTCGTGGCGGCGGATCTTGAGGGTTACCGTCCTCCCCTGCACGCCGCCGTCGCGGAGCCTCCGCCCCACCTTCTCGGCCAGCAGCAAGAGGGCTCGGTCCGCCTGGGGCAGGGTGGTTAGGTCCTGGGCGAAGGTCTGCTCGTGGCCCATCGATTTGGGCTCCCTTTGAGCCACCAAGGGGGAGTCATCGATGCCCCGGGCATGCTGGTATAGAAGGGGGCCGTGAGCCCCCAATTCCCTTTCCAGAAGTTGGAGGGGGAGTTGGGCTAACTCCCCGATGGTGGTCGCCCCCAGGGCCTGGAGGCGTCGAGCGGTGGCCGGCCCCACGCCCCACAGCCGTTCCACGGGGAGGGGGGCCAGGAAGGCGGCCTCTTCCCCAGGGGGCACCACTATCAATCCTTCGGGTTTGGCCAGTTCCGAGGCGGTCTTGGCCAGAAGTCTATTGGTGGCCACCCCTAGGGAGGAGGGGAGGCCTATCTCCTCTTGGATGCGCTGCTGGATGGTGCGGGCTACGGCCTCCGCCGGCCCCCAGAGCATCTCGCCGCCGGTCAGGTCCAAGAAGGCCTCGTCGATGGATATTTGCTCTACCACAGGGGTGTATTGGGAGAGGAGGCCCATCACTCGCTCTGAAAACTGAGCGTATTGTTCGGGGTGGCCGGGGATGATGATGAGATTGGGACAGAGGCGGAGAGCCTGGGCGGTGGGCATGGCCGAACGGATGCCATAGGCTCGGGCAACGTAAGAGGCCGAGGCCACCACCCCGCGCCGTCCCGGCCCTCCCCCCACGATGACCGGCTGGCCCTTTATCTCTGGGTGGAGGAGTTCCTCCACCGAGGCGAAGAAGGCATCGAGGTCCAGATGCACGATCCTTCGGATTACATCGCTCATTTGTTCTAATGATACCATGAAATCCTCCGCAAGTCAAGATTTGCGTCCCTTTATGGTTTGTGATAGAATTTCAAGGCCTATATTCCTAAGGAAGTGACACCATGGATCTAGTGACTGCAGTAGAGGAAGAGCAACTCAAGGAAGATTTACAGGAGATACGGCCTGGGGATACGGTGCGGGTCCATCTGCGCATCATCGAGGGGGATAAGGAGCGCATCCAGGTCTTCCAGGGGGTGGTGATGCGTATGCGCGGGAGCGGGCCGCGAGCCACCTTCACCGTGCGACGGATAGCGGCCCATGGGGTAGGGGTGGAGCGGACCTTCCCCCTCCATTCGCCTCGCCTCGAGAAGGTGGAAGTCCTCCGCCACGCTAAGGTGAGGCGGGCGCAACTATATTATCTGCGGGGCCGCTCCGGCAAGGCCGCTCGCCTGAAGGAGAAGCGGTTTTAAGGTTGGGCAGGCAGCCTTTGGGAGGGGAGGCCTATGGTGTCGTCTTCGGCCTCCCCTTTTAGTTGGAGGGGGAGTGGCCAGGGCTAGAAAGCCTGGTTTGAAGGAAGAGAGGGCGTTATTCCGCCGAGGCTACCAGTACATCGCCGGGCTGGACGAGGTGGGACGAGGCTCCTGGGCCGGGCCGGTGGCGGCGGCGGCGGTGGTCCTCCCCCTAGAGCGGGCTGACCTACGAGAGAGGCTGGAAGGGGTCCGCGACTCCAAGTTGCTCACCCCGCGGCAAAGGGAACTCCTCTATGTGGAGATTCGAGAGGTGGCCCTGGCCATAGGGGTGGGGGTGGTCGAGCCGGCCCTTATCGACCAGATGGGCATCGTCGAAACCACCAGGTTGGCTATGAGGATAGCCCTGCAACGCCTTTCCTTAGAGCCGCAGTATCTCTTGATCGATTTCCTCTCCCTCCATTATGGGTCGGTGCCTCATAAGGCCATACCTGGAGGCGACAACCGTTCCCTCTCCATTGCCTGTGCCTCCATCGTGGCCAAGGTGGAGCGAGACGCCCTGATGACAAAACTGGAGGCGGACTATCCCGATTATGGCTTCGCCAGGCACAAGGGTTATGGGACCAGGCAACATAGGGAGGCCCTTTACCGGTGGGGGCTCACCCCTTGGCATCGCCTATCCTTTGCCCCTATGAGGTTCATGGTGAAAAGATGAGGCGAAGGGAGTTGGGCCGCCAGGGGGAGGAGGTGGCTGTCCGCTACCTGGAGGAGAAGGGCTACATCGTTCTGGGTAGGAACTATCGAACATCGGTGGGGGAGATCGATGTCGTGGCCCAGGAGGGAGAGGCTCTGGTCTTCGTGGAGGTGAGGGCCCGGAGCAGCCGCCAATACGGCCTCCCCGAGGAATCAGTTACCCCAGCCAAATCCCAAAGGCTCATCGAAGTGGCCCAAGGCTACCTCCAGGAGGAGGGGGTGGATGCGGAGACCCATTGGAGGATAGATATTGTGGCCCTCGAATTCGCTCCCAGTGGAGAGTTGCTTCGGGTGGAGCATATAGAAAATGCGGTGAGCGGTGGCGATGTCTAAACCTCTCCTCTTCATCGTCGGCCCCACAGGGGTGGGCAAGACGGCCTTGGCCCTGCGCCTGGGCCAGGAGTTCAAGGGGGAGGTCATCTCCGCCGACTCACGGCAGATATATAAAGACCTCGATATCGGCACGGCCAAGTCCACCGTCGAGGAGAGGCAGAAGGTTCCTCACCACCTGATCGATATAGTGGAGCCCGATGAGGAGTTCACCTTGGCTCAATACCAAGAGAGGGCTTATGAGGCCATCGAGGAGGTCTTGGCTAGAGGAGGGCTGCCCTTGGTGGTGGGGGGCACGGGCCTCTATGTTAAGGCCCTGGCGGAAGGGTTCCGAGTGCCTCGGGCTGAGCCGGATAGGGCGCGCCGGGACGAACTTCTGAAGGAGGCCCAACGGCTGGGCCGGGAGGCCCTTCACGCTCGATTGCGGGAGATAGATCCGGTAGCCGCGGCAAAGATAGACCCCCGCAACGTGCGACGGGTAATCCGGGCTTTGGAGGTCTACCTGACCACCGGCCAGCCTATCTCTCGCTTGCAGGAGAAGGGGCCTTCGCCCTATCGCAGCCTCAAGATAGGGTTGACCATGGAGCGGCGAAGACTCTACGGTCGCATCGACGAGCGGATAGAGGGGATGATGGAAAAGGGGCTTTTGGAGGAGGTTAGGGGGCTAGCGGAGCGAGGCTATGGGTGGGAGTTACCGGCCATGTCGGGGTTGGGGTACAAGCAGTTGGGGCTCTATCTGCGGGGGGAGGTGGACCTGGCTACGGCGGTGGGGATGATAAAGCGGGAGACCCGCCGCTTCATACGCCAGCAGTATAAGTGGTTCCGGCTCGATGATGAGAGCATCCACTGGATAGAGGTCGACGGCGACCTCTATCCGGAGGCCCAGGGCTTGATGGAAGCCTTCTTGGCCCGCAGTGGTTTCGCGTAGTAATCATGTTATCCTTGGGGTAGAAGAACCATTTGAGTTTGGGCTAATGGACCGGTTCGCGTAGTCATTAACTATCCTTCCACCCTCAAGTATCGGCCGACGGAATTACACATTTCCGGCTGTCTTGCTCCGATCGCCTAGAAGTTCATTATGGAGGGAGTGGCGGCAAAGTTAGGTAAAAGGTAGAGTTGCCAAATTAAATGTGTGCGCTTTGTTCGCTCACATGTGTCCTCTTTGACAGGCTCAGGGTGAACGGCCTTTGCAAACACGCAGCATATTTTAGCAAAAGGTCCCCGAAGAGGAACAAGGAAAGCAAATGAAACTCCCCGTGATTAAATCCAGGTTGGGAGCGGTCATGCTCATCGGTGTGGCCGCGCTGACGGTCTACTGGCTGGTGATGCCCTTCTACGAGCGCTGGCCCTTCAATGGGTCGATGGTCTTCGACTGGCTGGGCTGGCTGTTGGCCCTGGGGGCGATGCTATTGATGGAGAGCG
>CAYUAM010000108.1:0-6739 GCA_964442805.1 uncultured Anaerolineales bacterium
TGGGCCACACCTTCATCCCTGCCCCAGTCCATGCCGGAGGCCTCCGCTACCATGGTATGGCCCCCATCATCTGCGCCTTATATGACCAAGGATTGGTGGAAGCAGTGGCCTTCCAACAGAACGAGGTTTTCCAGGCCGCAGTGGGTTTCGCCCGCGCCGAGGGTTTCATCCCTGCTCCCGAGTCGGCTCATGCCATCAAAGCGGTGATGGATGAGGCCCTCAGATGTCGGGAGGCTGGACAGTCGAAAGTGATCGCCTTTAACTTCAGCGGCCATGGCCACTTTGACTTGGCCGCCTACGAGGCCTACCTGGCTGGCCGACTGGAAGATTACGACTACCCTGAGGAGAAAATAAAGGAGTCCCTCCAACATCTGCCCAAGGTGGCGGTCTAGGCCGGCTTTGCCTCTTCTGGTCTCGGAAAGAGATAGGTTCGCTCCCCCTCTTGCTGGTGGTGGAAAAAGGCCAGAATAGCGCTGAGGCGGCAATCGAAAAGGGGAGCGGCGAGAAACCGCTCCCCTTAGTTCACCTTATGCTTTAGGCTAATGGGGGCTATTGCAGGGCCCACACCTCCAGGTTATCGAAATGGATCTCCACCCCTGCCTCCTCGAATGTGCCGGCGAAGAGGCCGATGTCCCCTTCGGCGAGGGAGGTGTCTTCCACATCAACCAGGTGCTTACCGTTCACGTAGAAACTGAAGTTAGAGCCTTGGGCCATGAGGGTGATGTGGTTGGTGCCTTCTCCTTGCTTGATGTGAGGGGAGGCCGTCCAGTCGACCAGGGATTCCCACTCGCCGTTGGTCAGTTTCACCACTGCGTAGTAGCCGTCGCTGCTGATGCGGAAACGGTAGAAGTTATCCCCATCGAGGTAACGGACTATCACTCCAAAGTCGTTGTTATCTGGCCCTGTTACCTTCAGGGTATCCACCTCCAACCTGAAATCGGTGAAGGTTTGGCCGGCGGTGCTCCAGGCCACCCAGGAAGGCTTCTTGACTAAGATGTAGTATTCCCCGTCGTAGTAGCCATACTCGATATCCTCATCCGAACCCTCATCCCAACCACTGGAAGGATCGCTGAAATCGTCGTAGAAGAGAGGGGTCGTTTGCTGGGCGGTGACGGCGAAAGTGCCGCTTTGCATGAGTTGGTCTTCCACATAAAACTGCGCCTCATATTGGCCAGGGTCAAGCCCCCCTTCCTCCGCTCCGAACCACCACCACCAGCGACCCTCTGGGCCTCCTCCCCAAGTGTCAGTGCCCTCGCTGAAGGTCTGGCCGTCGAGCAGCCAAACCATGCGCACGGCCACGCCATCTTGCATGCCGCTGTAGTTCCAGCAGGCATAAACTCGCATGGTACCGGCTGGGAAGGTAGTCGTCGGGTTGAGGCAATTATCGTTCTCGTCCACTTCTTCGGCGAAGGTGAAGGGGCCGATGATGGGGCGGGCCTCCGCGGCTTCGGTGGTGAAGGTGTCGCTTTGCATGAATTGGCCTTCCACGTAGAGTTGAGCCTCGTATTGGCCAGGGTCGAGCCCTTCTTCTGCACCGACCCACCACCAGAGGTTTCCCTCCGGGCCCCATTCCCAAGTAGCGCTCTCCTGGCGATAAGTCTCTCCGTCGCGCAGCCAAACCATGCGCGCAGCCATGCCATCTTGCATGCCGGCATAACTGAAGCAGGTATAGACTTTAGTGGTACCGGGCGGGAAGGTGGTGGTGGGGTTGAGACAATTGTCGTTTTCATCCACTTCTTGGGCGAAGGTGAAGGGGCCGATGGCCGGGCCGGCCTGACTGACCATGCTCAACCTCTCTCCCCAGATCTCGCCTTCTAGGACATTGGTGCCCCGCATCACTTGTACGGCGACGGCACGGCCCTCGGGATTAGACCGGAGGACATCGCACACATCAGCCATGCTGTTGACATTGATCCCCTTCATGGTTACGAGCACGTCGCCGGCCTCAAGGCCAGTGTCGGCCGCCGGGCTGTGGTCAGATACGGCGTATATGAAGAGCCCTTCCTGCACCGGCAAACCGAAGTACGAGGCCACGTCTGCATCGTTAACTATGGCGTTGGCCCCCAGCCAGTGCAGATTTTCACCCGCTGCTAACGTTTCGACGATGGGCTTGGCATAACTGGAGGAGATGGCGAAGTTGAGCCCCGAGACCGGCCTACCGCTGGCGGTATACTCGATTTTGATGGTGTTGATCCCGATAACCTCGCCTCGCATGTTGACCAAGGGACCGCCGCTGTTTCCGGGGTTTATGTCCGTATCGGTCTGAATCAGATCTTGAAGCTCATCCAACTGAGCGTGCAATTTGCTTACCACCCCTCGGTTGATGGTGAGCTCTGCACCCAACGAAGAGGCCAGGGGGTAGCCAAGGGCTATCACTTCTTCCCCTAGGGTCAACTCATCGCTTTCACCAAAGGTGGCGGCGACATAATCCTCTCCCGAGATGTCTATCACCGCCAGGTCCTCACAGGTGCTGAGGCCGACGAGTCGAGCGGAAAGCCAGCGGTTGATCCCCTGGATGTAGGCCTTGATGATCGGTGCTCCTTCCACAACATGGGCGTTGGTGACAGCCAAACCGCTCTCGTCATATATGACCCCCGTCCCCGTCTGAGCGCCATCGGGGAACTCGGCATAGATCAGCACGGTTGACGGGGTGAGGGCTTCTATGATGCCTGACACGGTGATGGGGGTGGGCGTCGGTTTGGGAATTGGGGTGGGTGGTAACGGAGTGGCGGTGGGTGCCGGCGTGGCGGTGGGAGAGGGGGTGGCCGTTGCCCCCCTGCAGCCAGTGACGCTTATGATCGCCAGGATGGCCACCAGGAAAAACATCCTCTTCATTTCTTTCTCCTTTTATTTATACTAAGATATCAAAATTATATCATATTTTCAAAAATGTCAAGAGGGGTATTTTGGTACCACTATGGACAGTCACACTGTTATGTCGGCCACTCTGTGAGTAATAGGAAAGTCGTGGCACCCAGAATTACCCTAGCGTCGATCGAATGTGCACCATCTCCCCCCAAACGAGGATGACACCGCGCAATACAAGGGGCCCTACATAGAGAGTAAACGCCGATCATCTTTTCCTAGCGTTCTCCTCCCTTTGCCCCTGAAGGTGCGCTCACGAAGGCGATAGCGTGGAGGGCGTTCCGTGTTCCAATAAGCCCAAGGATTGCTTCAAAAGGGTGGTTACGGGCCCTTGTTTAACCCCACCGCGCCCCCCGTGTCCAGTCAAATGAAAATGTTACCGAACGGGGGGTTGACGAAGGAGGGTGGGTAGAGTATAATTTTTTGGCACTTGTCTTCAAGAGACTGAGAGGAGGAAAAGATGGCTAGCGTTACTTATGAAAGCGTGACCAAGAAGTTCGGGAACGTGATAGCGGGCAACGATCTGAATCTGGAAGTGGAGGACAAGGAGTTCCTGGTCCTTCTAGGCCCCTCTGGCTGTGGGAAGACCACCACTCTTCGTCTCCTGGCCGGCCTGGAGGAGCCCACGGCCGGGAAGATCTACATTGGCGACCGCTTGGTGAACGATGTGGCTCCCAAGGACCGGGACATAGCCATGGTCTTCCAGAGTTACGCTCTATATCCCCATATGAACGTTCATGACAATATGGCCTTTGGGCTGAAGTTGCGCAAGACCCCCAAGGCGGAGGTAGAGCGCAGGGTGGGGGAAGCGGCGGCCATATTGCGGATAGAGGATCTCTTGGATCGGAAGCCTAGGCAACTCTCCGGGGGTCAGAGGCAGAGGGTAGCGGTGGGGCGGGCTATCGTGCGGGAGCCTCAGGTCTTCTTGATGGACGAGCCTCTGAGCAACCTGGATGCCAAACTCCGCGTCCGTGCCCGGGCCGAGCTCACTAAGCTTCATCAAAGGCTAGAGACCACCTTCATCTACGTCACCCACGACCAGGTGGAGGCCATGACCATGGCCAATCGCATTGCCATCCAGAATGATGGGATCCTGCAACAGGTGGGGACCCCTCAAGAGTTATTCGAGAGGCCGGACAACCTTTTTGTGGCCGGCTTTATCGGTAGCCCGGCCATGAACTTTTTCGAGGTAGTTTTGAGGGGCGAGGATGGCGAGGTGAGTGTAGATGGAGGGACCTTCAAATTATCGGTGCCGTCCGATAAGAGGGAGCCCTTGGGCAACTATATGGGGAAGAAGGTGATTTTGGGCATACGTCCGAACGATATGTACGATTGCCAGTTTGCGCCGCCCTTGAGGTCGCCCTGCACCATGAAGGCCGAGGTGGACGTGATAGAGCCCATGGGGGACCAGGTTTACCTTCACCTAACATCTGGGGATAAGATATTCACTGCTCGGGTCGATCCTCGCACGGAGGTACGGATAGGCCAGGAGATGGAGGTGCTCATAAACATGGACAACATGCACCTCTTCGACCCCCAGACGGAGAAGGCCATCTACTAGATCGAAGGGAATTTGAGGAGAGATGAGCCCCTTAGGGGCTCATCATTGGATCCTCTTGCGAGGGCTCGCCAAAGGAGTTCCATTACATCGAAGACCGGGAGGTGGACTCTCAGTTTCCTCGCTGCTCCCCTCAGAGTGCGCTGACATTGGGGGCAGGCGGTAATGATAGCTTCGGCGCCCGTCTCTTCCGAGGGCGGGATCAGCGCCAGCCATCCCCTGTCGGTACATAGTCCCCCAGAGACTCGCCATATGATTGGGAGGCTGGTGTCCCAAGGTTATCTGTGTTCAAGAAGCACGGATAGGTGAATGATGGTCCGAAAAGAGACCCTAGGAGCGACGGGAGGCCTCGCCCAGAAAGGTGGCCGGACCAACCTTGCCTCTACTCTTGACAGCCTCTTTCACCGGTGAACGAGCACAAGTCAATTGACACCAGGTATATTATATGCTATAATGGTTGACTAGTAGGGGCCTTGAGTGAGGAAGGTTCGAAGTTCTAAAAAGGAGGAGAAAAAATGGGTAAGAAAGGTTTGACGCGCCGTGAATTCGTTCGCGGCGCAACACTAGCCGGCGCTGGACTGGTTGCAGCGGCATGCGCCCCAACCCCCACACCGACCGAAGCACCTGCTGCAACGCCTACCACGGCGCCTGCCCCAACGCCTACGACGGCGCCTGCCCCAACGCCGACCGCAGCGCCAACCAAAGACAAAATCGTTGTTGGTATGGCAAGGCCTCTCTCCGGCCCATTGGCTGTCATTGGAGACTCGGCATTCAGACCAATCTATGAGACATGGGTCCCTGAGGTCAATGCCGCGGGCGGGATATATGTGGAGGAGTATGGCAAGAAACTACCTATAGAGTTAAAGATATATGATGATAAAAGTGATATTGGCACGATGACCAAACTGACGGAAAAATTGATCTTAGAGGACAAGGTTGACTTTCTGTGGCCCTCTTGTAGCACCGCCTTTATTTTTGCCCAGGCCCCTATAGCCAACAAATACGACTATATACTACTGACAGCCGAGGGCGGTGCAACGACCATCAGGGACATGCTTCCCAGTCTACCCTACATATTTATCAGCCTGAGTTTTTCCGACTGGTACCAGCTGCCAGTTTTTGCTGACCTTATTGCGGAAAAGGGCGCGAAGACGGCATACATAGTCTACATTGCTGACCTCCACGGCATAGAGTATTCCGGTGTGGCGGGTATAGAATTCCCGAAGAAGGGAATTAGTATCCTTGGGCTTATGAGCGTTCCGCCTGACCTTAAGGACTTTTCGCCCATAATCAAAGAGGCTAAGGCGGCTAATCCCGACGTCTTTTGCTGTTTTGCCTATCCCGACCAGATCATGCCTGCTACTGGGACGTCAATGGCGCTTGGCTTTAACCCCAAGGCCTGGATAGGCGGCCCGGGGGTCAATTTCGGGTTTTACCATACCACGTTTGGTCCGGCGACGGAGGGAGTAACAGGTTTTGCCACCTTTAACCGGAAAACTTCTGCCGCAGCCAACGCATTAGCCGATACACTCTACACCGGCAAACCTGAAGAACTCCAGGATTGGTGGGGACATCCCCTCTACTGGGCGGCGCTGGAATTTTGGAAGCAGGCTATCGAGAAGGCCGGAACCCTTGACCAGAAAAAGATAAGAGATGTAATGGCTACCGAGAAGTTCGATACGGTTCTGGGATCGACCTGGTTTGAGGGCCAACTTATGGCAAAAGAATGTCATACCGGGGAGATTGGTCAGTGGCAAAACGGGGTATATGAAGTCGTCGGACCTAAGGAGAAGGCTACCGCACCCTTTGAATATCCCAAGCCGGCGTGGCCAGCACCAGCATAGGGATAAACATAGAGTATAGACACGATAATAGTGAGCAGGCTGTCTAAAAAGGTGGAAAACGACAACCTTTGAGAGTGGCTATTTCCTCCGAAGGGGTTTCCCACCGCTTTTGACAGCCTGCATCTTTGATTGCATATCTAGGAAGATATCACTATGTTTGTAACAGTCCTGGATATAGTCATTGCCGGTTTACTGCTGGGTGGCCTCTATGCCTTAATTGCTATGGGACTCAGCCTGCAGTATGGTGTTGCCCGGGTGCTGAACATATCTCATGGCGAATTTATGATGCTCGGGGCTTTCGCCACCTGGTTGCTGTATTCAGCCTTTGGGGTTAACCCGCTGGTTTCTCTAGTTGTTTCGGGTCCTCTTATGTTCATAATCGGTTTTCTACTTCACCGGACGTTGTTCACACGCCTTAGAATGTCATCAGCATCAATAGGCGCCTATGAGGGTAACTCCATGTTAGCCTCTT
>CAYUAM010000109.1:0-6693 GCA_964442805.1 uncultured Anaerolineales bacterium
CTTCTCTCGGCTAGATTCCAAACTCCTGGTCACCACCTGCGCGGGCTGTTACCGAACCTTCAAGCAACTGTACCCCCAATACGGCGACCTCGATCTGGAGGTCTTGCATTGGGTGGAGTATATGGACCGCTCCATCAAAGATGGGGCCATAAAGTTCAAGGAGGGGTTTCCCGCCAAGGTCATCTATCACGACCCCTGCGATATAGGGCGGCATCTGAATATCTACGAGCCCCCGCGCCACGTTTTGAGGAGCATACCGGGCCTGGAACTCTTGGAGTTCAAGTCTAACCGTCTGTTGGCCAAATGTTGTGGGGGAGGGGGAGGGCTGAAGGCCTATGACAACGCCTTGAGCGCCAAGTTGGCCGAGAATCGAGTGGCCGAGGCCCTGGAGCTGGGCGCCGAGGTGATCGTCTCCGCCTGTCCCTCCTGCAAGAGCAACCTCAAGTTGGCCGCGGCCAAATTGGCCCGGGAGCGGCGAAGGAGGGTGAAGGTGATGGATATAACCGAGGTTTTGGCCGAGGCCATCTAAAGGGCATCCCACTGGTCCGATTCTCCAAGCGAGAAAGACATGGTCCAGAAAAAATTGCGGCGAAAAAGGATAGAAGCGGCCGACACCCTCAAGCAGGTGATGAGCGACTACTACTATCGCCTGGACAGGATCTCCCGAGGGGAAGAGGAGGGGAAGATCGCCTGGTGTACCAGCGTGGGGCCGGCGGAGTTGCTCAAAGCCTTCGGCTTCGAGATCCACTATCCGGAGAACCATGGGGCCCTCTTGGGAACCACCCGACAGGCTACGGATTATATCCCGTTGGCCAACGCTATAGGATATTCCCCTGACATCTGCTCCTACTTGACCAGCGATGTGGGGGCCTACCTGAAAGGGGAAACCCCTCTCTCCCAAGCCTATCCGGGGATGGAGAGCATCCCCAAGCCTGACCTTTTGGTTTACAACACTAATCAGTGTCGAGACGTTCAGGAATGGTTCGAATTCTATGGAAGGGAGTTCAAGGTCCCAGTGGTGGGCATAAATAGCCCCCGAGCCTTGGTGGAGGTGAGGGAGATAGATATCGCCAATGTGGTGGGACAACTGGAAGCCTTGATCCCTACCCTGGAGGAAGTATCGGGAAAGAGGTTCGATATAGACAGATTTCGGGAGAGCCTGCGCCTCTCCCGGCTATGTAGCGAACTCTGGGGGGAGGTCCTGGGCTTGGCTAAACATCTGCCCTCCCCCTGGACCTTCTTCGATGGGACCATCCATATAGGGCCGGCGGTCTGCTTGCGGGGTGGTCGGGAGGCGGTCGACTATTACCGGCTCTTGAAGGCTGAACTGGAGGGGCGGGTGGCGGAAGGCGTGGCCGCGGTGGATGGCGAGCGCTTCCGGCTCTATTGGGAGGGGATGCCCATCTGGGGGAAACTGAGGGCCCTCTCAGAGCAGTTGGCGGAACTGCGGGCCTGCGTAGTGGTCTCCACCTATTGCAACAGTTGGATATTTGCCGCCTTCGACGAGGAGAGGCCCTTCGAGAGCATGGCTCAGGCCTACACGGAGATATTTATCAACCGGGCCGAAAAGGTAAAAGAGGATTACATCGAGAGGATGGTGAAAGAATACAAGATCGACGGGATCATTTTCCATGATTCCAAGACCTGTCCCAATAATTCCAACGCCAGATACGGCATGCCCCAGCGGCTGGAAGCGCGATTGGGCATACCTTGCCTGATCATCAACGGCGACCTCAACGATTTGCGGTGTTATTCCGAGGAGCAAACCATGACCAATATCGAGGCCTTCATCGAGCAACTGGAAGAGGGAAAGGGGTAGGCTGGGGAAGTGAAGGAAGGCTATTTCGCGGGCCTCGATGTGGGCACCTCCACCACTAAGGCGGTGATCATCGACCCCCAGAGGGCCATTCGGGGCAGTTACGTGAAGAGGACGGGGGCGGACCTGGGGGGCTCCGCCGCCATAACCTTTCAGGAGGCGCTCCAGCGCGCCGGGCTATGTCCAGAAGATATAAGATCCATCATGGCCACCGGCTTCGGGAGAAGAAATGTGGCCTTCGCTAGCGATACCAAGACGGAGATAGCCTGCCACTCTAAGGGTTGTTACCACTATTTTCCTGAAGCCATCACGGTGATAGATATCGGCGGCCAAGATAACAAGGTCATAAAACTGGACGAGAAGGGCCGCAGGGTCGGCTTCAAGATGAATCGCAAATGCGCCGCAGGAACGGGGGCTTTCCTGGAGGAGATAGCCTATAAACTGGATATACCTCTGGAGAACCTCGATGCGCTGGCTAGGGGAGCCCAGAAAGAGGCGGAGATCGGGAGTTACTGCACCGTCTTCACCGCCACCGAGGTTTTGGACCGCATCAGGGGCGGCGAGAAAATGGAGGAGATCATAAGGGGGCTCTTCCTCTCCGTGGTCAAGAGGGTCATGGAGATGGACCTTTTGACCGATAAGGTGGTCATGACCGGAGGGGTGGTGGCATACAACCCCTTAGTGGCCGAGATCTTGAGGGCCCGCTCCGGAAAAGAAGTGAAGATCGCCCCGCACCCCCAGGAGATGGGGGCCTTCGGGGCGGCCCTGTGGGCCTTGGAGATGAATGGCGAGGCTCGATGATACGCCATCGGCATAGTTAAAGAGCATGGAGGTCTAAGATGTCCTTGGAGAAGGTCTTTATCCCTTATGGTGGCTATTGGAGCACGCCCTTCGCGCGGTGGCAGGGGAGTTTCGCCCACCTAAACGCCATTCCCTTCGCTGCCGAGGTGGCCACTCGAGTCCTCTCCGAGAGGGGGATATCGCCGAAAGCCTTCCATGCCCTCCTCTTGGGGATGACCGTGCCCCAGAAGCACAGTTTCTATGGGGGGCCCTGGCTGGCCGGGCTGATGGGGGCGGAGGCCATCACCGGTCCGGTGATCAGCCAGGCCTGTGCCACGGGAGCCCGCGTCCTGGCCACCGCCGCCTTCGAGGTGGAGAGCGGGGCCATGAGCGGCGAGGAGCGGCTCGTCCTGACCATCACCTGCGACCGGTGTAGCAATGGCCCCCACGTCTACTACCCCAACCCTCTGGGGCCAGGCGGGACGGGAGATAAGGAGGATTGGGTCTGGGACAATTTCGGCTTCGACCCCTTCGCCAAGAACGCCATGGTAGAGACGGGGGAGAACGTGGCTAAGGAGGCGGGCATCGCCAAGGAGGAGCAGGACCAGGTAACCCTCCTCCGCTATCGACAATACGACGACGCCCTGAAGGGTGACTCCGCCTTCCTTCGTCGTTTCATGGTTTTGCCCATCGAGGTGAAAGACCCCTCGGGGCGCAAGGTCATGGCCACGGTCAATGGCGACGAGGGGGTCTACCCCACCACCGCCGAGGGGTTGGCCCGGCTCAAGCCCGTCATAGAGGGAGGAACGGTTACCTACGGGACCCAGACTCACCCTGCCGATGGCAACTGCGGCATCATCGTCACCACCCGCGAGAAAGCCCGGGAACTAAGCAAAGAGCCCAAAGTGGAGATAAGACTCCTCTCCTATGGGGAGGGGAGGGCCAAGAAGGGCTACATGGCCCAGGCCATCATCCCCGCGGCCCGGCAGGCCCTCTCCCGGGCGGGCCTCGCCATCGGCGACCTGCAAGTGATCAAGACCCATAACCCCTTCGCCGTGAACGACATCTATTTCTCGCGGGAGATGGGGGTGAAGGTAGAGGCCATGAACAACTACGGCTCCTCCCTGGTCTGGGGCCACCCCCAGGGGCCTACCGGCAGCCGGCTGGTCATGGAGATGATCGAGGAGTTGGTCCTTCTGGGAGGGGGATACGGTTTGTTCGTGGGTTGCGCCGCGGGGGATTCCTCTGGCGCGGTGGTGGTCAAGGTCACCGGTTGATCAAAATCCTAGCGCTGCTTGTGGTACCCCGAGGATAAACGCTTATGAATTGATGAGCATTCAGCTCCTCCTCAACGGGAAGGAGTGGATAACTCATGACCGCTTGGATACCAGGTTGAAGGAGGGAAATAACATGGCCTTCATGCTCTTGGCCGCAGGAGGCGGAAAAGAGAAACGATATGGCTAAAGTGGTGAAGGGGCCCTTTACCCCCCCGTTGGCTGTGCCCGTAGTATTGGTCAGTTGTGGCCATGAAGAGGAGGCCAATATCATCACCATCGCCTGGACGGGGGTCCTCTCTTCCAAGCCGCCCCATCTAGGCATCGGGGTGCGCCCCGAGCGCCACTCCTACCCCCTCATCCAGAAGACCAAAGAGTTCGTGGTCAACATCCCCTCTAGCGGGCTCCTTCGCCAGAGCGACTACTGTGGGATGGTCTCTGGGAAAGAGGTGGGGAAGTTCGAGGCGGCAGGCTTAACTCCCGCTCCGGCCTCGGCTTTGGTGACGCCGGCCATCGCCGAGTGTCCCGTTAATATCGAGTGTCGGCTGGTCCAGACCATCCCCCTGGGTACCCATCACCTCTTGGTCGGCGAGGTGGTGGCCGTCCAGATCGACGAGGAGATCCTGAACGAACGAGGACGGATCGACTACGGCAAGTTTAAGCCCATCCTTTTCACCGCCGATGAGTATTGGGGACTGGGGGAGTTCCTGGGGAGTTACGGCTTCACGGTTAAGAAATAGCTGACGCTGCTGGAATAGCAGCGTCAGTGGTGCGAAAGAGACGGCTGTTTCCCTAAGGGAGCATCTGCTTAAAGAGCAGCCCTCTTCTTCAATTGCTTGCCCATCTTGGCCGTCACATCTCTCAACATTTGGGAATAGCCTTCCTCGTCGGTCATCTGCGTGAATTTCTTCTCGTCGATCTCTTCTTTCAACTGACGGTAGAACTCTTTATCCTCTACCCCTTTGCTCTCCAGGAGAAAGCCCAGAAGCCGGCTAGCGCCGTCGATTAGGCGGAAGATCCCATAACTCTCCGGCTCATCGACGCATCCTCGGGCGCTGGTCACCAGAAAAGTCAGAAGTTCGAAGGCCTGATCTTCGCTGAGCACCTTGGTTTGGTTCACTCTTTCCACTCCTCACCGTAGCGATTTAGGAAGGCGATCTCCTTTAAGGGCTTCCTTTCTGGGGCCGGCGGGAGGCTGGGATAGCGGCCCAGGGTGACGATGAGGGAAGGGTCGACCCCTTCCGGGACCTCCAGGATCTCCCGCAGGGCCTCCTTGGCGAAGGAGGCCACCACGCAGGTGCCGATCCCCAAGGAGAAGGCGGCCAACATTATATTCTGGGCCGCTATTCCGCAATCGGCGGCACCTATCCATTCGTCCTCAACCCGGGGTCCCGGCCTCCTCACCATGCAGATGACGATGAAGGCGGCGGGCATGGCGAAGATGCCCGGGGATATCCTCCTGATCATCTCCTTGACCCGAGGGTCGGTCACCACCACGAACCGCCACCTTTGGTAGTTGCCTCCCGAGGGGGCCCAGCGGGCCGCGTCCAGGATTTGAGCCAAGTCCTCCTCATCCAGGGGCTCATCGGTGAACTTCCTAACGCTCCTCCTCTTCTTGATGGCCTCAAAAACGTCCAATTTGTCCTCCTAGTTGAAAGGTATAATAGCCTATTATCTCCTTCTCTGGGGGGTAGGGGTAGGTCATCTTGCTATGGGATAGCCCCATATCCACCAGGGCCTCGGCCATCTTTACCGCGGCCTTTACCGGGTCTATGACCGGCACCTCATATCCCCGCTCTTTTAACCCCTTTTCCACCTCTTGGGCCAGCCCCATCATCCCTGTACAACCGAGGATGAGGATATGAGCGCCGTCCTCCTCGATGGCCTTCACTCCCTGCTCTATCAGGAGCGTCGGCAGCCGCTCCCGCCCCTTTTCCATCTCCAGGTCGGGGAAGGCGATGGCTATCCGGTCGAAGTGGCGGGGATGGGCGTAATCCAAGGGGGCATACCTCCGAGGAGAGGTGCCGGCATGGAAGACGATGGGCAGCCCCCACTCCTCCGATCGAGTCAGATCGCCAGGTATCTCCATCTCCTTCCTTTTCTTTACCTCCCTCCAAGGCCCCAGGTGCAGGATACCCCTCGGAATTTAAGCCTCACCACCATCTCCCTAGGGTCAGCCGCTTTCGGCACCTGGTAGGTGTTCCAGTCCTCACAGACCACACCGGGGTATATCTCATAAGCCCACCCGACGACGTGCGCTTTCAGTTCCTCATCCTCCAAAGACCACTCCATAGCCGTGCCTTTGTAGATGAGGGAGAAATCGTGAATTCTGCTCGGCAATCTGGAGTTGACTTCGCCCACATTCTTGGCCACTAGGTGGATCGATATAAACTTGGCCCCCTCCGGAGGCTCCCTTCTGATCTCTTTCCCTTCCCAGTCAACTCCTCCAGAGAGGAAATCACGTTCTTGGTACTCCGTCACACTAACCTCAATCCCCTCCACCATACAGGTCGTGCCCAGGGGAGAGATCGCCTCCTCTTCCACCGGCTCTGGCGTGGGGTAGAATATCTCCTCTATCGTTTGCTCCATTTGCTCCCCCGGAGGGGGTAGAGCGGCGCCGAAGAGCAAGACCCCACCGCAACAGGTCCCGGCACACAGGGTCAACCCAACAAATATACCTATAGCAATCTTCAGCGTATCTCTCATCAGGTGATCACCTCCCTTTGACGCACCTCTCTATCTCTTCTAAGCATTGGGGATCCTTGGGATGCACGAAGAGGAAGCCTACCAATTTATGGGGATAGGCCCGCACGAACTCAGCGG
>CAYUAM010000110.1:0-6657 GCA_964442805.1 uncultured Anaerolineales bacterium
TCGCCTGGTCCAGCATCCATACGGCGCGGGCCTCCTCTAGGCGGTATATCTCCACCGGCCGGTGAGGGAGTTCAGCCGTCACCCCCCGCCGAGCCAGCCGGTAAAGGGGCACCCCTTTCCTCTTAAGGGCCGAAAATAGGGGCGGGACCTGCAAAATGGAGCCTCGAAAGGAGGCTAAGGCCTCCTCTATCCTCTCCAATGGCATCTCTCCTATATCTACATTAGAGAGGATTTGGCCTTCGGCATCCCCGGTATCGGTAGCCACCCCTAGGTGGATGGAAGCCCGGTATACCTTCCGGCCTTCCGTCAGGTACCTAGTCACCCGGGTCCCCTGGCCGAAACAGACCAGAAGCACCCCCTCAGCCAGGGGGTCCAAAGTACCGGCGTGGCCCACCCGCCGGAAGCCCGAGGCCTTTCGCACCCTCTCCACCACATCGTGCGAGGTCAGCCCAGTGGGCTTATGGACATTCACTATCCCGGAAAGGGGGCAATGGTCTATCTTGCTGCCTGGCGGCACCAGGCCACAAGGTGGGCAGGGCTCCCGCAGGTTAAGCACTTCAGTGGGGTACGAAGCCGCTCCCATCTTCCCCCTTGGCCCTGTCCAAGACCTTCCTTCTCACCTCCGCCAGACTACCTCGCAAGGAGCAACCCGCGGCTTGGGGGTGGCCTCCCCCTCCGAAATGGCGGGCGATGGAAGCCACATCCACCCCTGGCTTCGACCTCAGTCTTACCTCGACGAGGCCATCCTCCCTCTCCTGGAAGAGGATGGTTATCTCCGCTTCCTTGGCCGAGGCCAAAAGGTTCACCACCCCGTTCCCCCGGCCGCTGGAGACCCCGTAACGTCTGCGCATGGCTTCGGTCTCCACCGCCCAGACCACCCTTCCATCCTTTCTCAGCCCCTCCATGATGCCACCCCAGAGGCGAAGGGTAGCCAAGTCCCGGCCAAAGACATTCTCCGTGATCTGGTTCAAGGAGGCCCCGGCCCTCATCAACTGGGCGGCTATCTCCAATGCACGGATGGTGGTGTTGGGGGTACGAAAACCCTGGGTGTCGGTGACTATGCCCGTAAGGAGGCATGTGGCCACAAGGGGATCCAAGGGTATGGCCAGATCGGCCAAGAGGTCGAAGATGATCTCCGCTGTGGCCGCGGCCTCCGGGCGCACCAAGTTGAAGGTGCCGAACTGTTGATTGGTCACGTGGTGGTCGATGTTAAGGAGAGGTAGCCCTTTTTCCCCTATCCTCTCTCCCAAGGAGCCAAAGCGGCTCAAATCGCTGCCATCGAGGGCGATGGCCAAATCCTCATCTCTAGGCTCATGGGGTCCAAACCCCTCGCTCCCGGGAAGGAAAGATAGAGAGGAAGGGATGGAGAGTTGAGAAGATAAAGTGACTCGCTTACCCCTCCCTTCGAGGGCTCGAGCCAAGGCCAGGGCGGAGCCCACGGCATCCCCATCGGGCTCCAGGTGTATGGTGATGAAAGGCCTCTGGGCCCTTCGGAGTACCTCCTGGAGGCTCATTCTCCCCCTAACTGATGAAGCAGTTCCTCGATCCTCTGTCCCCGCTCCAGCGATTCGTCCCAGTGGAAGATGATCTCCGGCACGACGCGCAAGGATATGCGGCTGGCTAATTCGTGGCGCAAAAACCCCTCCGCTTTCTTGAGGCCTTTGAGGGCCTGGCGCCTCTCCTCCAGGCCTCCCAGGGAACTGACATAGACGTGAGCCTTCTTCAGGTCGGCGCTCACCTCCACCGCGGTCACGGTCAACCCTTCCAGGCGAGGGTCCCTGACCTTCTGCAGGAGGATCAGGCTTATCTCCTCTTGAAGCAGGTCGCCCACCCTCCTTTGCCTTCGGCTCACCTCACTCCACCCTTTCCTTGGTGTAGACCTCCAGGATATCGCCCTCTTGGAAATCCTGGAAGCCATCGAGCCCCACCCCACACTCCAGGCCGGTGCTTACCTCCTTCACATCCTCGGTGAAGCGTTTCAGGGAGGCTATTTGACCATCGTAGAGGAGTTCTTCCCCTCGGAGCACCTTCACCCGGGCGTTGCGGCGGACCACCCCCTCTTCCACATAGACCCCCGCTACCTTGCCTCGCTTGCGGATATCGAAGACCGCTCGAACCACCGCCCGGCCCAGGACCACCTCCTGGAAGACCGGCTCCAAGAGCCCCTTGAGGGCTTTCTCCATATCCTCCAGGAGGCTATAGATAACTTGATAATGGCGGATCTCCACCCCTTCCGCCTCAGCCATGGAGCGAGCCACGGGGTCAGTCTGTACGTTGAAGCCGATGATGATGGCTTGAGAGGCTATAGCCAGGTTCACATCCGACTCGGTGACATAACCCGTCCCCTCATGGATGATCCTCACCCGGAGTTTCTCGTCGCTCAACCTCTCCAGGGAGTTCCGTACCGGCTCTAAAGAGCCCTGCGCGTCACCCTTGAGGATGACCCGCAGTTCCTTCACCCTTCCCGCTTCCATTTGGGCGTAGAGCTCTTCGAGGCTCAGGCGGGAGATAGGGCGAGCCTGAACCCTCTCCTGGGCCACCCTTTCCTCAGCCAGGGCCCGGGCCACCTTCTCCTCCCGGACCACCTCGAAGCCGTCCCCGGCCTTGGGCACCTCGGAAAGGCCCAGGACGGTCACCGGGGTGGAGGGGCCCGCTTCCTTGAGCCTCTTCCCCGCATAGTTGAACATGGCCCGCACCCGGCCATAAAGGCGGCCCACTAATATGGTGTCCCCTACCCTCAAGGTGCCGTTCTGCACCAAGAGGGTAGCCGTGGGGCCCCGGCTCCGATCCATCTCCCCCTCGATGACCGAGCCCACCGCGGGCCGATCGGGGTTGGCCTTCAATTCCGAGATATCCGCCACCAGGAGGATCATCTCCAATAAAGCATCGAGGCCTGTCTTCTCCTTGGCCGATACCGGCACGCATACCACCTCGCCGCCTCGCTCCTCCACGGTCAAACCCAACTCCGCCAACTGCCTCTTCGCCTTCTCTGGATCGGCTCCCTTTTTGTCCATCTTATTGAGGGCCACCACTATGGGCACCTGGGCGGCCCGGGCGTGATCGATGGCCTCCTTGGTCTGAGGCATCACCCCCTCATCGGCGGCTATCACCAACACCGCAATGTCGGTAACCTGAGCCCCCCGAGCCCGCATAGCGGTGAAGGCTTCGTGGCCCGGGGTGTCTATGAAGGTTGTCTTCCGTCCTCCCTTCTCCACCTGATAGGCCCCTATATGCTGGGTTATCCCCCCGGCCTCACCGGCCACCACGTTGGTGTCCCTGATGGCGTCCAGGAGGGTGGTCTTCCCGTGGTCCACGTGGCCCATCACCGTCACCACGGGGGGACGAGGCTTGAGGGCCTCCGGGGCCTCCTGAGCGTAGATCTCCTTGAGGGGCACCTCGGTAGGAAGAGCCGAAGGGAGAGGAACCTCCGGAGCGGGGGCGGATTCCTCCCGAGGCTCGAAGCCCAGGTCGCTGGCCACGATGGCCGCCGTATCGTAGTCGATGGTTTGATTGATGTTGGCCATGATGCCATCGGCGATGAGGGCCTTCATCACCTCGATGGGGCTGACCTCCAAGAGTTCAGCCAGCCCCCGTACAGTAATCAGTTTCGGTATAAATACTACCCTTCGCTCCTCTTCATTCCCCGCCATATCTACCCCCTGCTTTCCATCGACTATTGACCACCCTCTGAGGGCAAGGAACGGCCATATTCCCAAAGGTGGTCCTGCTCCTGGGGACTGAGGGTGGTCCTTAAGGCGTGATCGAGTCGCCTCTTGGCCATAGCCAATTCCCAACAGGTTCGAAGGGGACATAGATAGGCCCCTCGACCGCTCCTCTTCCCGGTGGCATCCACCTCCACCCTCCCCTCCGGCAAGCGTACCACCCGTATCAACCCCCGCTTAGAGGTGACCTTTCGGCAGCCCACACAGGTGCGCTGGGGTATGCGTTTAGGTCGCTTCATCGGAATCGTGCCCTTCCTCCTCCCAGAGTTCGATCTCCCTCCGCCAATCTTCTTGCCTTCGGCTGGGCTTACGGCGCTTCCGAGCCACCATCTCGCCCAACTTCTCGTCATAGATCAAATCGCCCTTCCGCTTTTTCTTCTTCCCTCCCGGGCCGACATATACCGCCAACCCTTCTTCCGGCTCCTTGGGCTTTTCCCTCTCGGGGGCCTTCACGACCTCCTTTTCGGGAAGGGCGATGACCTCTGCCTCCATCTCCTCTACCATGGGCTTTTCCACGGCGACCTCCGGAGGGGCAGCCTCCTCCAGAGCCACCTCCAATTCAGGCACCACTTTCGTCGAAGGGGCTTCCTCGACCACGGCTTCCGCGAGGACTTCTTCCTCCTCGAGGCCATAGAGGCCGGCCATCCGAAGCCGCTCCTCTATCTCCTCTATTGACTTAGGCCCCACCCCGCGAAGGCTCAATAGATCCCCTCTTTCCAACCGCTCCAAGAGGTGGCCTACCTTGGTCACCTCAGCCTCTTCCAGGGCACTCAACAAACGCTTGTTGAGGCTTAGGACCTGGATGGGGGTCTCCTGGTCGATCTCCCCTGGCTTCAGTTCCCCCCTTACCAAGGCCTCTGCCAGCCGAACTGCCTCCTGAGCGGCCAAGCGCGCGGTCCTCTCCGCTGCCTCCTCGGGGTTCAGGATATCGATGCGCCACCCCGTCAACTTGGCGGCCAGACGGGCGTTTTGCCCCTCCTTCCCGATGGCCAAGGATAACTGCTTATCAGGAACGACCACCATGGCCGTTCTCTCCTCCCTCCCCTCATCGATCAACTCCACGCCGAGGGGCCGGGCCGGGCTCAAGGCGTTGGCGATGAACCTCCTGGGGTCGGGGTTCCACTCCACCACATCTATTTTCTCCCCTCCCAATTCGTTGACGATGGACTGTATCCGGACGCCCCGCATCCCTACGCAAGCCCCCACCGGGTCGATCCCCTGCTGCACGGCGGCCACGGCCACCTTAGAACGGGAGCCGGGCTCGCGGGCGATGGCCTTTATCTCTACCGTGCCATTGTAGATCTCCGGCACCTCCAACTCCAAGAGCCGCCGGAGCATGGCCCAATGGGTCCGAGAGACGACGATCTCGGGGCCGCGACTGGTCTTGGTGACGCTAAGCACGTATACCCGTAGCCTCTGTCGGGGACGATACCTCTCCCCCGGCACCTGCTCGCCGCGAGGCAAGATGGCTTCCGCCCTCCCCAGGCTCAAGGTGATGGCTTGAGGGCTTATGCTCTGTACGGTGCCGTTGACCATCTCCCCTTCCTGCTCGGCGAAGGCCTCATAAAGGACGTCCCGCTCCGCCTCCCGAATCCGCTGCAAGATGACCTGTTTAGCCGTCTGGGCCGCTATGCGCCCGAAATTGGCCGGGGTGGTCTCCACCAGGACGCTCTCCCCCAGGGCCACATCCCCAAAGGACTCTTTGGCCTGGGCTAGGGAGATCTGCGAATACTCATCCTCCACCTCTTCCACCACCTGCTTCTCGGTGAAGATACGAACCTCGCCGGAATCGGGGTCTAGCCTCGCTTTCACGTTGGCGGCAGAGCCGAGATCCCTCTTGTAGGCCGAGACCAGAGCCTGCTCCACCGCTTCCAAAACCACTTGCTGAGGAAGCCCCCGCTCTGCACAGAGTTGATTTATGGCTCTCATAAAATCGCTCTTCATCCCTTTAATCCCCTATCCTGCCAAGCCTTGATAAGAAGAAAAGTGGGGGAAGCCCACTTTCCACGAGACTCCGATATATTATACCACCTTTCTCCTCTGGTGGCAACTCAGGCCCGCGCTTCAGGGTCCGCCCCCAGAGCCTAGATAGTCGCATGTCCATCTCCTTAAAGACAGCCGGCCTTCACCAGGTGCTCCCGTCCGGCCACCACCTCCTCCGGAGGATAGATGTAGTCGAACTCGCAGACCCGGAGGGCTTCAGGAGGGATATAAGGGGCCAGGCCAGCGAAATCTATCTCCCCCTGGCCGGGTATCCCATGATCGCGCAGCCCACTTATGTCGTGAAAGTGTATCCCCAGCATCCTGTCTCCATAGGAGCGCAGCCACTCCTGGTGAGGGGTGAAGCCTAGATTGGCCTGGGCTTGGGCGTGGCCGGTATCGTGCCAATAGAAGAGGTTGGGGTGAAGGTCGAGGAAGGCCCCCATCTCCTCATGGCTGGGGATCTCGGTATAGTAGAGGCGGTTCTCCAAACCTATTTTGATCTCCCCTCTCTCGGCATAGCCGGCCATCTCTTCAAGGCTCCTCCTCACCGCCTCCAGGTTAGGCTGGCAACGAGCGGCGCGCTGTTCCATCAACCGTTCCTTCAACCCCTCATATCTCGCTGTCCCTTTCTCCCCTTGCCGGAAAGCCTTTCGCAACTCCCTCTCGATCTTCCAATCCAGGTCCACCCGGCCCAGGTGGACCACCACGCGGGAAGCGCCTAGGTGAGCCGCCAAATCGATGGTCCTTATCACCATCTCCACCGCCTCCCTGCGCCTCCCCTCGTGGCGGGAGGAGGGAAGGATATCCTGCTGGCTCTGGGTGGCGATATCCGTACTGTTGGGGCAGGGGGCGTGGAGGGAGGGTATATGATATCGCCCCGGGACGACCTCCTCCAACATGGCCTCGTTCACCTGATGGCCCAGTTCATAACCTTGGAAGCCCATCTCCGCCC
>CAYUAM010000111.1:0-6652 GCA_964442805.1 uncultured Anaerolineales bacterium
GTAGCCGGAGCCGGTACCCACCTCCAGCACCTTATCGCCCCGCTTTAGCCTCAAAAGTTCGGTCATCAGGGCCACGATATAGGGCTGAGAGATGGTCTGGCCGTAACCTATGGGCAGGGCATGGTCCTCGTAAGCCCGGCCCAGATATTCCCCCGGCACGAACTCGTGGCGAGGGACGCTTCTCATAGCCCTCAGGACCTCAGGGTCGCTGACCCCTCGCAACTCAATCTGAGAGCGCACCATGACCTCCCGGAGAGGGGCGTAGAGAGCCTCGGCAGCCGGGCTCTCCTGGGGTGGCTGGGTGGGCATGACTGCCAGCGGCATTCCTGGCCCGGCGCCGTACCGAACCAAGAGGGATACGAGGATAAATAGCAAAAGGGCGAAGAGAGCCATCAACCATCGGCGATCCACTCCCATCTTCGACCCCCCCAGGCTTCCCCAACCTCACCCCATTCTATTACTTTTGCGCCTCATTATCAAGGCCTTGACTGTGGAGAGAGGGCGTGCTACCATCGCCCTGGACCATGATATAGGAGGGATGACGACGATGTCTAAAAAGATGAGAGCGGTGGTCAAGGCTGGGCCCGGGACGGGGGCGGGATTGACCACGGTAGAGGTCCCATCCATTGGGCCCAATGACGTTCTAGTGGAGGTCAAGGCTACCTCCATCTGCGGCTCTGACCTTCATATCTACAATTGGGACCCCTGGTCCCAAGGTAGGGTTAAACCTCCCCTCATCATGGGACATGAGTTTGCTGGCTTGGTGGTGGAAATGGGAGGGGAGGTCACCGGCCTCCAGGTGGGGGATTCCGTCTCGGCGGAGACCCATATCGTCTGCGGCCATTGCTACCAATGCCGCACCGGCCAGTCTCACGTCTGCCAAAGTTATTCCATCATCGGGGTAGACCGGCCGGGCTCCTTCGCCGAATATATATCCCTGCCAGCCAAGAACGCCTGGCTCAACCCCCCAGATCTGCCCTTCGAGGTGGCTTCTCTGCACGAACCCTTCGGCAACGCCGTCCACGCTGCCCTCTCACGGCCCCCTACCGCTCAGAGGGTGCTGGTGACTGGATGTGGCCCCATCGGCCTCATGGCCATCGCCGTAGCCAAGGCGGCGGGGGCGGCAGCGGTCTACGCCACGGAGGTTATCCCTTACCGGCTGGAGTTGGCCCGGCGGATGGGGGCAGATTTGGTCCTGGATGGCCGACGGGCCGATGTGGTGGGGGAGATCATGGCTGCTGCCCAAGGAGAAGGGGTGGATATCCTCTTGGATATGTCCGGCCACCCCCAGGCCATCCATCAGGGTTTGGCCGCCCTACGCAACGGAGGATACGCTGCCCTCTTGGGCATACCCTCTGAACCTTTGGCCCTGGATTTGGCCCAGGAGGTGATATTTAAGGGGATCACCATCTATGGCGTGGTTGGCAGGTTGATCTACCAGACCTGGTATCAGGCCCGAGGGCTTCTGAGTTCCGGAGTGGTGGATCTGAGCCCGGTCATCACCCACCGGCTTCCTTTGGAGGAGTTCGAGGAGGGGATGGAGTTGATGAGGTCCGGCCAATGCGGGAAGGTCATACTTTACCCTAAGGAGGAAGGAGCATGACGGAAGATAAACTGGCCTTCTTGGATGAGCAGATAAAGGAACTTAAAGAACAGGGGCTCTATAACGTCATCCGAACCATAGGGTCCCCTCAAGGGGCTTGGATCGTGGTGGATGGGAAGAGGGTGCTAAACTTTTGTGCCAATAACTACCTGGGCCTCTGTAACCACCCCCGCATGAAGGAGGCGGCCCGGAGGGCCTTGGAGGAGTATGGGGTGGGGCCCGGAGCGGTGCGCAGCATCGCCGGGACCATGAGCCTGCATTTGGAACTGGAGGGAAGGTTGGCTCGCTTCAAGGGGGTGGAGGCGGCCATCAATTTTCAATCTGGCTTCTGCGCCAACCTGGCCACCATCCCCGCCTTGGTGGGCCAAGAGGACGTGATCTTCTCCGATGAACTGAACCACGCCAGCATCATCGATGGCTGCCGCCTCTCCCGAGCCAAGATAGTCCGTTACGCTCACCGCGAGGCCCGAGACCTGGAAAAGGTGATTCAAGGGGAGAAGGGTTATGGTCGCGGCCTCATCGTCACCGATGGGGTCTTCTCCATGGATGGGGATATCGCCCCCCTGCCGGGGTTGATGGAGGTGGCGGAGAGGTATAACCTCATACTGATGGTGGACGATGCCCACGGCGAGGGGGTCTTGGGGCGGGGCGGCCGAGGTTGCGCAGACCATTTCGGCCTCCCCGGCCGGGTAGATATAGAGATGGGGACCCTCTCCAAGGCCTTCGGGGTGGTGGGGGGTTATATAGCGGGAAAGAGGAGGATAGTGGAGTGGTTGAGGCAGAGGGGGCGGCCCTTCATCTTCTCCAGCGCCGTCACCCCAGCCGATACCGCCGCCTGCATAGCGGCCATAGATATCTTGGAAGAATCGACCGAACTGGTGGATAAACTATGGGAGAACAGCCGCTATTTCAAGGCGGAGATGAAGAGATTGGGCTTCGATACCGGAGGTAGCCAGACCCCCATAACTCCGGTCATGTTGGGGGAGGCCGCTGTGGCCCAAGAGTTCTCCAAGCGGCTCTTCGAGGAAGGGGTCTTCGCTATGGCCATCGGCTACCCCACCGTCCCCCGGGGCAAGGCCCGCCTCCGGGTGATGATCTCCGCCTCTCATAGCAAGAAAGACCTGGATAAAGGCTTGGAGATCTTCCAGAAGGTAGGAAAAGAGTTAGGGGTTATCTGAGCCTATTTCGGGGGCAGCGCGACGGTCGAGGCCATTTAACCCTCTGAAGGTCACTATAGTGAGAAGGATGGAGAGGGGCAAGAAGGCCAAGGAGAGCAGGAAGGGGAGGGAGGGGCGCATGGCGTACAGGTAGCCGGTGATGTAGGGGCCGGGCACCATGGCCAGGCTGCGCAGGGTGGCAAATACGCCGAAGCCCAACCCCATGGAGCGACTATCCAATGCCTTGCCCACCTGAGCGGAGGAGAGGGAACCCACCGCATAGATGCTGCCCCGCAGGAAGAAGGCTCCCGCCACCGCCCAGGGGGAGGGCCAGCCAAGCAATAGGGCAGAGGAGAGGCCAAGGAGCAGTTGGGAGGCCACTAATCCCCCGGCCCCTCGAGAGATGCGACCCAAGAGGACGGCCAACACCGTAGCCCCCAAGGATTGGGCGGTAGCCAGAGCGCCGATGAGGGAGAGGTCCAATCCTCGCACCTCCTGCAAAAAATTGGGGACCAACGGCCACCCCACATGGGCCACCAAGAAGATGAAAGCGGTGGCTAAACTGAAGGACCAGAAAGGCCGATGGGAGAGGAGGGGCCTTAAGTTCTGGGTCTTCGCTCGACCGGCCGCAGGTTGCTCCCGAAGGGGCAGGAGGGCCAGGGTGGCCAAGATGATGAGGCACTCGGAGATAAAGAAGTCCAAGCGCATGCCAAACCTTTCCCCTAACCAACCACCTAAGGCAGGCGAGAAGATGATGCCGGCGGTGTATGAAGCATAGACCAGGGTAAAGACGCGGTTCAGATCTCGCCCCTCGCTGGCATGGACCATATAACTGTTCATGGCCGGCAAGCCGAAAGAAGATAGGTAGTAGAGTAGGAAGCCAGGGACCAGGGCCCGCCAGTCGGGAGCCAGGGCTATCAAGATCATGCCCAGGATAGCCAAAAAGTAGCCAGATAGGATGATCTTCTTGCGACTGTACCAATCGGCCAGGAGCCCCGCCGGTATGAAGGGCAAAGACATGCCTATCAAGGAGATGGAGATGACGAAGCCTATCTCTTGGGGGGTAGCCCCCAGGCTTTTGACATAAAGGGGATAGATGTAGAGCCAGAGCCCCTCGGCCGTGCCCCAGAGGAACATGGAAAGGGCGATGAGCCGATTGTCGGGGCCAAGTTCAGCCCAAGGGCCGAACCCTCCCTTGACCAAAGCCGGCGACGACTCATTACGTGTCATCCTAAACCTTCCCTTCCCAGAGACGATTGATAATTCTATCTCATTAGGAGAAAGCCGACAAATCGGCCTCCAATCTATCCCTCTTTGCGATTTGGTTCACCCCCCTCGACCGGGGACTCGTGGTGGAAGCGTAAGGCCCACCCCGCTCTACGCTGCCCATTTGAGGTCCTGGAAGAGGTTGTGGTAGAATTAAAAAGGGGGAGATCATGTGGCCAGTGGTGGGACACGATTGGGCGGTCAGGTTACTGGCGAATTCCTTGGCTGAGGGGAGGGTCTCTCATGCCTACCTTTTCACCGGCCCTCACCATATCGGCAAGACCACCATGGCCCTCTCCTTGGCCCAGGCTTTGAACTGCACCGGGGAGGAGAGGCCTTGCGAGGAGTGCCTCTCCTGCCAGAGGATAAAGCGAGGCATCCACCCCGACCTCCGCTTGGTAGACCTGGAGTATCAGCGCTGGGTAGGGGAAAGCGAGGGGGATTCGCGACTCCTGGGGATAGACGCCATCCGCGCCATCTCGGGGGAAGCGGCCTTGACCCCCTTCGAGGGTAAATGGAAGGCCTTCATCATCCCTGAGGCGGAGAGGATGACCCCGGAGGCGGCCAACTGCCTGCTTAAGACCTTGGAGGAGCCTCCCTCCCAGGTGGTGCTCCTCCTCACCGCCCTGCATAGCGGGCTGCTCTTCCCCACCATCGTCTCCCGCTGCCAGATCTTCAACCTCCGCCTGGTGGCCATCGACCTGATCCGGGAGGAGTTGGAGAGAAGATGGGGGGTGGAGGAGAGGAGGGCGGCCCTCCTGGCTTCCCTCTCTGCAGGGAGGATAGGCTGGGCCATCTCCGCCGCCCAGGATGGGGCTATTTTGGAGAAACGAGAGGATAATCTAAAAGAACTCCTCTCCCTCCCCCAGAGGAGTCGATTGGAGAGGCTGGCCTTCGCCGAGCGGCTGAGCAGGGAGCCCCAGGGGGCGAGGGAGAGGCTGGAGTTATGGCTGGGTTGGTGGAGGGATCTCCTCCTGATAATAGGGGGTTGTCCAGAGCGAGTGGAGAATGTGGATAGGCGAGAGATATTGACTCGAGAGGCCAGCGGATACTCCGTAGAGGAGACAGAGGGTTTCGTCGCCGCCATCTGGAGGACCATCGACCAACTGGATGACAATATTAACCTTCGCCTGGCCTTGGAAGTCCTTTTGCTCGACCTGCCCGGTGGACGGTAGAGGGGGAAGAGATGGCTAAAGTGGTGGGAGTTCGCTTCCGGCCTGGGGGAAAGATATATTATTTCGCCCCCACCGGCTTCGAGGATCTAGCGGTGAGGGAATACGTCATCGTGGAGACGGCCCGAGGGAAAGAGATGGGGAAGGTGGTGGCGCCTCCTCGAGAGGTGGAAAAGGAAACGGAGCCCCTGAAGCCCATAGAACGACGCGCTACCCCCCTCGACCTCTCGGAGAGAGAACGTCATCGGCTGCGCGAGGCCGAAGCCTTGGAGAGGTGCAAAGAGGGGGTGGCCGAGCATGGCCTGCCTATGAAGTTAGTAAAGGCGGAGTATAGTTTCGATGGGAGTCGGCTGGTGGTCTATTTCATTGCTGAGAAAAGGGTCGATTTCCGGGAGTTGGTGCGGGATATGGCCCGAACCCTCAAGACCAGGGTGGAGTTGCGCCAGGTGGGGGTACGTGACGAGGCCAAACTGCTGGGAGGGTTGGGGCGTTGTGGCAACGTCCTCTGCTGCGCCACCCACTTATGTGAGTTTTCCCCCGTCTCCATCAAGATGGCCAAGATACAAGATATCTCCCTCAACCCCTCGGAGATCTCCGGGGTTTGTGGGCGGTTGCTCTGTTGTCTGGCCTACGAGAACGACCTTTATCGCGCCGCTAAGGAAAGGCTCCCCAAGGTGGGGAGCGCGGTGGAGACCCCCTATGGACCGGGACGAGTCACCGCCCTCAACGTGTTAAAAGAGACGGTGAGCGTGGAGTTAAGGGGCGAGGTCACGGTAGAGATCCCGGTGGCAGAACTGAGAGGGGGCCAGGAAGGTGGTTCTTAGCCTCAGTCCCCCCTTTTGGCTTCAGCCAGGGCCCGCAGCCGCCGAAGCGATCCCTCTGGCACCCAGACCTCTCCTAGGCTAGGGGTCTCCAGGACGGCCTGGCCGTGGAAATCGCTCCCTCCTGTGGGGATGAGGCCATATTTCTCCGTCCAAGAGACCACCTCCCTCACTTCCTCTGGGGAGTATTGACCATAGTAAGCCTCCAGGCCCACCAGTCCGGCGGCCACCAGATGGGGGATTAAATCCAAGACCTCTAGAGGGTGGGCGACGACGGGGAAGCCCTGGGCCTCCAAGATCATCTGGGTGGCTTTTAGGGGAGATATCTTATAACGGGGCACATAGGCTGGCCTCCCTCGGCCGATATAAGCGAGGAAGGCCTCATTGGGGGAGGAGATATATCCCTCTTCCATCATGGCCTGGGCGATATGGGGACGGCCTATCGAGCCTGGTCCCGCTATCTCGGTCACCCGTTCCCACTGGAGGGGCATACCTAACCGGCCCAGTTTCTCCAGTATCCTTTTGGCTCGGCGGCGGCGATACTCCCTGAGGGCCTTCAACCGCCTTTGGAGGGGAGGGTAGTGGTGATCGATATAATAGCCCAGGAGGTGGGCCTCCTGGTGACCCACCTCC
>CAYUAM010000112.1:0-6583 GCA_964442805.1 uncultured Anaerolineales bacterium
CTCCCGGCTGGCCTCGGCCCGGAGCCAAACTCGTACCTTTCCCCTCTGGCAAAGCCCCTTGAGGTATTCCCCGGCCTGGCGGGTGATGCGAATGGAGGGGATGTGAGGCAACTGGTCCAGCGTTTCCGGGGTGGGGTTGCCCCATAGAGGTTTGGTGGTGCCGTAAGAGAGGACATCTTGCTCCGGGAGCCCCCAGCACATCACTATCAGGGCCCGAGCGCCGTGCTCATCGGCCAACCTCATCTGCTCGTCCAGGGGCGGGGCGTAGGAGTATTCGGTCATGGCAACCCGCCCCAGGACGTCATGAGCCCCGAAATCCTCCTCGCTGCCCGCTCCCACGTAGATCAACTCCCCTTCGATCCCTTCAGGCAGGGTGGAGGCGATCTGGGCGTGAGGGCGACAGCGGATAACCCGCTCTTCCGGGGCCAGGACCCGCAACTCGGCCTCCAGGGGGAAACTGACCAGGCCGTCGAACTCCTGGATTTCGGCCTCTAAGCCATAACCTTGTAAGACCTCGGCCACGTAGGCGGTGGCCCGCCTCTCTTGGGGGGTTCCGGCCAGGCGATGGGGCACCTCTTCGGCCAGCCAACGGACGTGCTTGTAGGCCTCCTCCACCGATAACGACCGCAATATCTCCTCTTCCAGTGGCTCCATAGAACCGGCCTCCTTTGAAATACTACTTGCCATAATAGTGGGGAAAGAGGAGGTAGTCAACCTGCCACTCGATGGCTCCTCTGCTGGTCGCGCCAAGAGGTGGGAAGGGAGGTTACTCGGGGATGGCGTAAAAGTAAATGAATAGGGCGGCTTGGAACTCCGCCCTATCTTCTATGGCGGGAGTGGATGGGAGTCGAACCCACCGTGGCCATCTCTTCGATACCCACCGACGGTTTTGAAGACCGCGGAGCCCACCGGGACTCAACCACCCCCAGGCAACTTTTATGATATGCCATTTTCCCCTTCTGGTCAAGGGGACAGCCCGGCCTTGGCCATGGCCTCTGCGACCTCCTCCGGCCTCAGGGGGCGAGGGTAGTTATATAGTGGCCCTCCGGGCCGCTCGTTATAATAGGGGCGGTTGCAGCCGGGACAGCCGGAGGTCTCGAAGGCCTTGCCGTCGCTAAGAGCCCGCCGCAACTCCTCGGCCCCTAGGCCGAAATGGGAGATTTCCCCCCTTGAGGTGAAGGAGAAACCTTCCGCTCGTGCCATATCTTGTACTATCAGGTGGCGGGCTATCTGAATCCGCCGATAGGCAGCCAGGGGCGGGGAAGGACGATGCTCTAGGGCCGTGCCGGGGACAGGGGTGAAGGCGAAGAGGGCCACTATTACCCCCATATCGTGGAGGCGCTGAATGAGGCGGGCCATCTCCTCCTCCTTCTCCCCCAAGCCGGCCATGAGGTGGGTGGCTATGCGGCCGGGGAAACGCTGGGCTGCTCCCTCCAGGGAGCGAAGGGCGGGAAAGAAATCCCCTCCCTTTACTCGGCGATAGACCTCCTCGTTGGCCCCGTCCAGGCTCAGGCATACTATCTCCAGCCCCGAATCCAGGAGGTCGCCGATTCGCTCCTGGTCGAAGGTTACCACCGAAGCGCAGGTGGGGAGCCCCAATTGGGCGGCAAGGGCCTTGGTCCGTTGCAGATAGTTGGGGCTCACCGTCACCTGTAGGCAGGCGCGCTGAACCTTGCCCTCTCGATAGGCCCTCCTCAGGGCAGAGAGGGCCTCCTCTTCCTCGAAGGCGGGCCAGAGGACGCGGGAGAGGGCCTGGGCTGGGGCCAGGCTGCTCTTGGCCTGGGTGCAGAAGGCACAATCTCGTTGGCACCTCTCCCCCACCAAGATGTAGGCGGTGGTGGGCGGGGCATCGAGGCGCCCCGGGGCTAGACCCAATAGATTGGCCGTGCCGGAAGAGAGGCGTAGCATATTCACCTTCCTAAGGCGTACCGGATATCTTTTCCTTCGACAAATCACGATCCTCGTTGATGGGCCTGTTAGGGAGGAGAGGCCCCTTCCACCTCATATATGGCCACCTCTTGATCTTCGTAGATGGGAGGGATATCCCCCAAGGCAGCCCGCAAAGCCCGTGTTATTTTGCCCCTCCTCTCCTCATCGGGAGGCAGGAGGTCCTTGTGCAGGATGATATATCGAAAGCCGAAGCGTCGAAAGGCCTCCAAATCCTCGCCCGCTGAGCCCGGGCCCTTCATTTGAGAGGCCTCTGGGAAGACCATATAGCGCTGAAAGGCCGGGTTATCGGCCAGAGGATAGGGAGGCGTGCGGGCCAGATATCCACCGAAGATGGGCTGGTGATGGACGGTCTGATAGAAGAGGTATAAGGCCGGCCGGAGGCCCATTTCCGCATCGATGGGGATATCCAAGACCCCTTGACCTGGGGGGGCGGCGGCCAGGGTTTGGTAGAAGGGTGGTATGGAGGGGAGTTCGGCCATGGGGAAGGGAACGGTGAGGAACTCCAGGGCCACAAGGCCGCCGGCCAGGAGGGCGAGGACGCCGGAGGTCCGCCTTGCGGGGGCCATAAAGGCTGATACCTTGCTCATGGCCCAGGAGAGGGCTTGCCCCGCCATCATGGAGAGGCTGAGCATTACCATCACGCTCATACGGGCAGGGTAGCGGGAGATGGCCAGTAAGGGGAGGAACCGATAAAGCAGGGCGTATGGTAGAGGGATGATTGAGACCTTCCGACCATCGAGGTGAAGGAGAGGCCCCAGGGCCAAAAGGGAGAAGAGGAGAGAGGAGGTGAACCATAACCCGATCCTCTTACGGGGAGGAGCGAAGAGGCTTAATATGGCCAGGAAGAGGACCGTGTAGCCGATGAAGTTCTCGTTCCAGCCCCCGGGGAAGGCCGCACGCCAGGCCTCAACCTTCCCTCCCCAGAGGAAATGGGTACTGGAGGGTATGAAGAAGGAAAGCAGGTCTGCGGAGAAGCGCACAGTATAAGCATAGGAGGGAAACATATAGCCTTGATCTCTGGTTTCGCGCATCATGGGGATTAGTATCGGGCTAGCCAGGAGGAGGAAAAAGCCCATGATGAGGGCCACCGACCCCAGCATCTCTTTGATGGCCCGTCCATGACCTTCCTTCCAAAGATAGTAGGCCAGGGCCAGAGCGGTGAAGAGCAGAAGGTAGAGTACGTAATACCAGTCCGTTAGGGAAGTCAAAAGAAGGGAGAGGGAGGCGAGGAGGGCGCTTTTGACGCTCCTGCGTTCGAGAGTTCGTAGGAGGAAGAGTATATATAAGGGCAGCCACTGGAGGTGAACCAGTTGCATTCGGCCGCTGGCGTGCCAGAGGTGGAAGGGGCTGAAGGTGAAGATCATCCCGGCCACGAAGGCGGCCGGCTTGTTCTTGATCAGATGGTCAGCCAGGAGGAAGGCGCAATAACCGCCTAGGGTGAAGCCGACCACTACCAGGGCGTTATAGGCCACGGTGGGGCCGAAGAGGAGTTGGAAGGGGAGGGCTAGGAGGCCGTTGAGGATGTTCAGGGTATGGAAGTAGAGGTTTGCTCCCCAGGGGTGGTAGAGGTAGGGGGTATGGAAGGGGTTGGTTTTGAGGTTGAGGAGGGCGGTTTTCACCCACCAAAAGTTCCAGTAACTCTGCCAGAGGTCTATGAGGTCACCTCGCCCGATGAGTTGTTCCCCGAACCTGAAGAGAAGAGGGTAGGTGAAGAGGCAAGTTAGGGCCAGATAGCCGAGGAGGGCGAGAAGATGGGGCCGGATGGTAGGCCAGTTTTGAGATGCCTCTGCTCTCTCTTGATTTAACTGCTGATACGCCATGAAACGCCTCCGAGCCCGCGGCCTTCCTGATGATAGGCTCTTTTGCCATCGGTGTCAACGATTTTAAATTCCCCCCTTGACATATAGAACTTTTGTTCATATAATATACTGGAGGGGAGTTCATGGACCTGTTTGATAAGGCCAAGACGCTGGGGGAGGCAGCCAAATACGACCTCTGCGGGGCCTGTGGCCCCACCGCTCAGCGGGTGAAGGACGACCTGGGCCGTTGGATCTACCCCGCGGCCTTGCCCGATGGCAGGACCATCAAACTCTTCAAGGTGCTCCTCACCAACGCTTGCGAAAATAACTGCCTCTACTGTTTCAACCGTCGAGATCGAGATTTCCAACGCCTCACCTTTCAGGCCGAAGAATTGGCCCATCTCTTCGACCAACTCTATCGAGCCGACCTGGCGCAGGGGCTGTTCCTGAGTTCGGGCGTGCAGAGAAGCCCCGAGCGCGCCATGGAGCGGATGATAGCCACGGCGGAGATCCTGCGCACCAGATACCTCTACCGGGGCTACATTCATCTCAAAATCCTGCCTGGGGCCAGTTTCGCCGCCGTGGAGCGGGCCACGGAGGTGGCCGACCGGGTCTCGGTCAACTTGGAAGCCCCCAGCCAGGAGTTCCTGGCTCGCCTGACCCCCAATAAAAGGTTCGACGACCAACTCCTGGCCCCCTTGCGCTGGGTGAGGAAACTCCTGGAGGATGAGCATAGGCGGGTTCGAAGGGGAGGACAGACCACCCAGTTCGTGGTGGGCGCGGCCGGGGAGAGCGATAGGGATATCTTGCGTACCACGGAGATGCTCTACCAGGAGGTGGGCTTGGCCCGGGCCTATTTCAGCGCCTTCCAGCCCGTAGAGGACACCCCCCTGGAAAGTCATCCTCCCACCCCCTTGATGCGGGAGCATCGCCTCTATCAGACCGACTTCCTCTTCCGCAAGTATGGCTTCTCCCTGGAGGAGTTGATCTTCGACCAGGGCGGCGACCTTCCCCTTCAGGCCGACCCCAAATTGATGTGGGCCCTAAGCCATCCTGAAGCTTTCCCTATAGAGGTGAATAAGGCCTCTCGAGAGGGACTCCTGCGGGTGCCGGGGATCGGCCCCCGCTCCGCCAGTCGCATCCTCAAATGTCGCCGCTTGGGCAAACTGCGCTCCCTCAAGGACCTCACCAGGTTAGGGGCCGTAGCCAAGCGGGCCGCTCCCTTCATCCTCTTGGAGGGCAAGCGGCCGGGGTATCAGATGAGCCTCTGGCCGGCAGCGGAGGAGGTCTCTCTAGCCGAGATAGGGCAAGCCCTTGCCCTGCCTTCCTCGGATATGGTATATTACCCCTGAGCTCTCCGCCCTTGAGAAACCCCATGTCCCAATTCTATAGCGAGGAGATTGAGGTGCGCTTCTCGGTAGAGCCGGCCATAGAGAAGAGGCCAGGGCTCCCCTCTGCTTTCACCTGGCGAGGCCGGGAGTACCAGATAGTCGAGTTGCTAGAGGAGTGGCACGGTTACCGCCCCCGAGGTCGGAGCCAGGCCATGTATAAGAAGGAGAAGGGAGCGGCCTGGGTGGAGCGGGGGAAGAGCAAAGGCTCCTGGGGGGTGGGCCGGGACTATTATCGGGTGAAGACCGAGGGCGGGGAGGTCTTCGATATCTATTACGATCGGACCCCTAAGGGGAGCAAGAGCAAAGGCGGCTGGGTGCTCTATCGACAGGCAAAAGGGAACCTTTAGCCGTGTCTTGGTGGTGTCGGGAGGTAATTCCTGACACCACTTACACAAGTGCTTTCAACGCTTGTGCGGTGTAGTTGTTGGCACCATGTGGGAGCAGTTTCTCGGCGATTTGAGTCACATCAGCCCAATCGGTGAAATCACCGTCACGCTGGGCGTGAATATGCCGTTTGGTTCCCAGTTTTACTACATGATTAGGCATGTTGTGGAATAGGGGAGCAAACAATTCCGAACTGCATAGGTCGGCGATATTCTGCATGCGCCGCAGTTGCTTATGGTTGAAGGAGGTCCAATACTTCACTTCTAGCCAGACCATTAGCCCGTCACAAATCAGCAAGAAATCTGGCTTTGCGTTGAATAATGCTGAAAACTCGCGATAGAATAATTTATCCCCTTTCGTATCTGCCAGATACCTCGAGAAGTCTTTCGGGTGGATGCCTTGAAGCCGTGGCAACAAGCCCCGGATGGGCGTCGGGCTGGTGATTTTGCCCCCGTATTGCTTCCCTATCATAGGCAAGAATAAGTCATACAAGGCCGCAAGGAACCCTTGACGGTCAGGGTGGTAGTAGTAGAAGTCGCGAAAAACGGCAACTTCGGTGTACAATTCAGCAGCAGAAACCGTTTCGACGTTAAGTTCAATGGTAACGGGCAGATCAATCAAAGACAGAAATTGGCCCAAACCGCTATCTTTGCCTCCATCCTCTTTCTTGTGGCATAGAAGGCGAAAGAGATGGTTACAGAAGTAACGTTCCTCACGAAAGATGTCTTTGAACTCCATAGTTCTCCTCCAGCGGCGATTTCAGTTCGCATTTGACGAAACACAACTTGACAAGCTCCCTCTTGGGATGTAGGATATGACCTGGTGGTCATGTGAGTGCCAGGCTATTCTTGTACGTTATTGTGATGCCAAAAGATACGTTTTTCAACTTGCCTGAGGATAAACGTACCTTGATTTGCAAGGAAGCCAGTCAAAAGGAGTGTCGCCATGAGTGTTATTGAAGTCAACCATCTGACAAAGTATTATGGCAAAGCCCGGGGCATCATTGATGTCTCATTTCACGTGGATGAGGGGGAGATTTTCGGTTTCATCGGGCCGAAC